>CAZGKA010000141.1:0-7050 GCA_964525965.1 uncultured Nitrososphaerota archaeon | reverse complement strand
ACGGCGATCAACCCCATGACCACCCCGAGGACGAAGTACCAGACGAGCTCCGAGGGGTTGGTAAAGGTCAGTGTCGGAGGCGCTATGAAGGATGGTTTGGGTCCGTAGTAGGCTGAAACTATTGCCGCACCTATCACAGATGCCAGAGCCACAGGGACAGCATCGAACAGTCCTATCCCCCTGTAGAGAACCTCCAGTCCGAAGAGCATCCCTCCCATAGGGGCGTTGAAGGTTCCAGCTATCCCGGCCGAGAGCCCGCAGACCACCAGCAGGCGCACGTCCCTGGAGTCCAGCTTGAAGAGATCTCCCAGGGCGGACCCTATGGATGCACCTATCTGAGCTATGGGTCCCTCCCTTCCGGCGCTTCCTCCAGAGCCTATGGTGACCGAGGAGACCAGTATCTTCAGAAAGGCCACCCTCTTTCTTATGCGGCCTCCTTTAAAGGTCACAGCCTCCATGACCTCTGGAACTCCGTGTCCCTTGGTCTCGGGTGCGAACTTCATTATCAGAGGGCCGGCTATGAGTCCTCCCAGGACGGGGAGGAGAGCATATCCTAGGTTGATCCCGAAGAGTTGAAAGGATGATCCCGGGAGTATCAGACCAAAGAAGAACTTCCTGTTCACGGCTATCATAACTCTGAAGATGATGGCCCCCAATCCACCAGCCACTCCGGCGAGAGCCCCCAGGAGATCTATCATCAGCCATCTCTTCATCCATCCGCTCTGCGCTGGTAGATGGAGTACGTGCCATGGGATGCAGTGGATCACCGCCAACACCTGTCCTGCACATCCCAGGAGTTTAACTTAAAATTTGGATGACCGATGTTTGCATTAATGGAGATTTCTACTTTAATCATTGTATAGTTAATCAACATATTTTTAATCTTCCCCAAAGAAGCGCTGGGAATGTACGGGGAACTTCTCCCACTTCTCTTTGATCGCTATCGTTGTGCTGAGCCCTCTCTTAGTCTCTGCTGGTGCAAGTCCAGCCGATAGATATGCTGTCGAGGTTCTCCTCAATAAGCCGAGGATCTCCTACGATCTATATAAGCTACAGGAGATCCGTACGACTCTATGGACAGAGCTATGGTGCTGAGGTGCTTCGCTGCTCCACCAAGCTTTTTTCTTCCTTGGGAAGCCTGGAGAGTATCTAGGAGCGTGGGTCTGAATCAAAGCAAGGGGTCGTCGCAGGTGCTCACCATTGGGGATAGACATTACTCCTACTGCTGGCTGTACCGGCGGCAATAGTTTTTGTTAGCATCACTGACGGGTGTCATTTACTTAGTAGGAAATCGTTGAGATCTTAAGCGCCAACACTGCCCCCTCCTCTTTTTGGAAGGGTTTACATTTGAAACAAGTAGTTGACGTGCTTACAGCATAGAACTAACAGTTCTGAAGTGCCGCTAGGGGGATCTAGCCATTGTTGCCTCTCTCTGGGTCAACGAGAGGTGAGAGAAGACCGGTCGTGCACCTTCATCGCACATAGCAATTTTTATATGGTTTGTTCGATATATTGAACGAGGTTTATTATGAGAGACCGAGGAGAGGAAACTCTGGAGAGTAAGCTAAAGTTCCTAGCTAGGAGGATCAGAAGTCTCAGAGAAGAGAGAGGACTTTCCCTAACGGAACTAGCCGATAAAGCAGGGATCTCCAAGTCAACCCTTTCCCTGATAGAGTCCGGGAAAGCGAACCCGACGATATCAACCATCTGGGCCATAGCCGATGCTCTAGGGGTTTCGTTTGGGTCTTTGATCGATGTCGAGGATGTGATAGAGGAGGGCGGTGTGTCCGTGAGGCTTGCTGAGAGGATAAGCGGTGCTGAGATCTACATCATGAGGTTCAGGCCCGAGAGCGTGAGAAAGGCAAGACCTCACACTAAGGGTGTTAAGGAACACGTGTTCGTCGTCGAGGGATCGATCCTCGTCGGTCCTGTCGAATCTCCCAAGCTCGTGAGGAGGTGGGAAACATATGAGTTTGAGGGAGATGTGCCTCACATCTACGTCTCGCTGGATAGCCCCTCTCTTGCTGTCGTCGTGGTGGATTACGGGGTGAGAGGATGAGGGTCAGGCATATAGGGATAGTGGCCTGCAGCGCGGAGGGCGCTGCCCTCTGCTACAGAACCATCTGTGAGGAAGGCGAGAAGCTCCTAGGGAGGAGATACGCCCATCCCGAGGTCAGCATGCACACCCATCCGTTCAGCGAGTACATGAGGCTGATAGAATCAGGGGATTGGAGGGGCGTGGCCGAGCTCATGCTGTCCTCCGCTGAGAAGCTCTCGAGGATAGGGGCTGACTTCGCTATATGCCCCGACAACACCATCCACAGGGCGTTCGACCTGTTCATCGATAGATCCCCGATACCGTGGCTCCACATAGCTGAGGAGGTGGCCAAGGTAGCTGAGGAGAGGAGGTTTAAGCGATTGGGAATAATGGGCACGAAGTTTCTCATGGAGTCGGATGTCTACCCGTCGAAGCTTGAGCCTAGAGGAATAGAGTGGATGATACCCGACGAGGCGCAGAGGGACCAAATAAACAGGATAATATTCGAGGAGCTGGTTTATGGGAGGTTCATCGACAGGTCCAGGAGGTACCTGGTCAGCGTCATTGAGGGGCTGAAGGATAGGGGATGCGACGCCGTGGTGCTCGGGTGTACAGAGCTCCCACTGATAGTAAGTGAGGGGATATCTCCCCTGCCAACGCTTGATTCCACCAGAATTCTGGCCAGGGCCGCGCTCAGAAAAGCTGTAGGGAATTCGTTTTGAAATAGAATACATGAGGTTTGCTCGACGCCGGTGCTCGGACTCGGGTGAGCTATGATGCGCGTGCTCGGAGCTTCTCAGGTCCTCATAATCTCTGTGGAACGATGTGTAGATCAAGCTCATCGGCTGCCTTCCTGAGGTTCTCATCAAATGAGAGTAGCGTTGCGTTGTTCTTCAGAGCTAACGTCAGGTACAGAGCATCATACACGGTCATTCTGTGCTTCACAGCGATCTCGGCCGCTTCATGAGCTATGTCCGCGGTTCGACACGACGTCAAACCTCGCCACAGCATCAGAAGGTCCTCCACGGCTCCCCAGAACGCCTCGTCGTTCAGATCGTTCAACAGAACATGATGTTTCCACAGAGCATTGAGGGCCTCTGACAAAGCGATGTCCGGGGCACAGACCTTCCATCCCCTCTTAAAGGCCCCTTTAAACTCCCTTCTCGCCTCTTTAGATCCGTGCTCTTCGATGACAAACTTCACAAGGGCTGAGGCGTCGACCACCAAGCTCAACGCCCACACCTGTCCTCACGTATGAGCTCAGCGCTGTCTCCCTTTACCTTACGTTTGACGGCCCTCTTCTCAATCTCGTCCAGCATCTGGAGCGCCTCAAGCTGTGCAACCCTTCTCTCCAAGAAGGCCCTCACCTCCTCGCTCCAGTTGACGTTGATCCTCCTCATCCTCTCCTTGAGCTCCTTTGGGATCCTGACCGTCACCGTGCTCATGTATTACACCCTATACCTACGAAGTGTAGTACAGAACAGCCTTTTAATCGTTACACAAACCGCCGTTGAACACAAAACTTATATAATAGGTAAGATATTATTTACCCGGGTCAAGAAAATGTGTAACCTGTTACCCGTGTTTGAGTTGGAGGTGAGATGGGATGCCGCCGTTGCCACCTGACATCTTCGGTCCCGGTCTGGCTGATGTCATCGGCTGGACTATAGTGCTGTTCATACTGTTCATAGCCGCAGTAGCGCTCTTGAAGTACGTGCTTCCTGGAATCTTCGGGGGATCCGAATCGAGAGCTGTTGAGAGCAGTCGGAGATCAAACGACAAGCTGGAGACCGTCATGGACGAGCTCCTATCCGAGATAAGACTACTCAGGAAAGAGATCAGGGAGCTCAGGGATGAGCTCAGGGAGTGAAGGTGAGGAGGAGATCAATATTGGAGACAGGGGTGTTGCTGAGAGATTTTCCGAGCTCCTCAAGGTCCTGTCCAACCCGATAAGGCTGAAGATCCTGGCCCTCTGCCTGGAGAGGGAGAGAAGCAGCAAGGAACTGAGGGAGAAGCTGGGCATCTCTAAGCCCCTCCTGATAGCTCATCTTAGAAAATTGCTCAACGCGGGATTTCTGGAGTACAGGACAGAGCTGGACAACGCTAGGATGATAGTGAGAAAATACTACAGGACGAGAGATCTGGAGTTGTGCATCGACGAGGACTTCTTGCGGAGAATAGCCAGAGAGATGAACCACAAGAGGAGGAGGAAATCCCCCACCTAATTTTTTTCCTCACCACTCTATTATGGTGACCTCCGGGGGGCAGTTGAGCCTCACAGGTAAGAACACGGTTCCCAACCCCCTAGTGACGTAAAGGCTAGTGTTTCCGGATCTGTAGAGGCCGGACACGTATTTCCTGTATCTCGGAGGAAGTGGGATGAAGAGGGGGCCCACCAGCGGTAGCACTACCTGGCCTCCGTGCGTGTGTCCAGCCAGAATCAGATCTACCTTTCCCTTGGCCTCGCCTATAACCTGAGGCGAGTGAGCTAGCAGGACCTTAGAGCTGCTTTCAGCTGATGATAGCGCCCTGGAGACGTCTGAGTGTCCTGTGTAGGGGTCATCAACCCCGATCACCCAGACGTCCTCGAACTTCGCGCACTCGTTCACCAGAACCTTGGCACCAGCTCTTTCAAGCTCTTCCCTCCTCGAGCGAAGGTCCTCGAGATGCCAATGGTCGTGATTGCCCCAAACGACAAAAACAGGCGCTATCGAGAGGAGTTCCTCCACATATTTCACGGCTCCGGGCCATCCCTCCTTTGAGGAAACCAGATCTCCTGTCAAAGCTATGAGGTCCGGTTTTGAGCTCCGAAGCTCATCGATCGACGATCTGAGAGAGGGCCACCAGGCGCTCGAGGTGAAGTGAATGTCCGACACCAGGCCCACCTTGAGACCGGGTCCTCCAGGCAGGGAGAGCTCCTCAACCGCTAAATCGAAGGCTGCCTCCCTGAAGACGTCTCCGAGGGCGAGGAATCCAGCAGCGGCCAGTATTAATTTTATGAAGCCCCTCCTCGAGAGCCTCAAGCTCCTCTAGGTGAGCTGGATCCACGAGCTCATAAAGTTGATCCCCCCTCTCGTAAGCAAAAGTTTATTAGTAAGAAAAATCTTACTTTCTTGGATCCTGCGATGACCAAGGGCGTCTGCTCGAAGAGGAGGATAGTTTACGGCGTGGTCACGGTGAGCTCCAAGGGACAGATATCCATCCCTGTGGACGCCAGAGAGGATCTGAACATAAAGGAAGGAGATCAGCTTCTGGTTCTCAGGAGAAAAGATGATGCTGGGCTGGTCCTGATAAAGTTGGAGGCCATGGATGAGCTCATGAGCAGGATCCGCGAGGATGAGGAGTTCTTCCTCAAGTTAAGGAGGTGATGCCTTGTCCCAGGAGAGGAAATATACATGTAAGGATTGTAAGTATTTTAAACCAATAAATGAAAAGGAGGGGGACTGCTTCGGGCACGTGGTCCCCGCCGATATGCCCGTCGAGAAATGTCCGGCCAAGGCCTTTGTTCCCAAGGAGGAGTAGCTCCTCTTTCCTTTTTTGGTGGTCTCGATGAGGATCGTTCGTGTCAGGAGGGTTCTGAACAGGCACAAGAGGAGGGACGAGTGGTTCCTCGACGACTACTCGGTCAATCCATACACGGGATGCACCTTCGGATGTCTCTACTGCTACGTGAGGGGAGGGAGGTACGGCTCCACCGAGCTGAAGGTGAAGGTCAACGCCGCTGAGGTTCTGAGGAAGGAGATAACCAGGGTCGAGAGGGGGATAGTAGCTCTCGGAACATCTACCGAGCCGTACATGCCGTGTGAAAGGGAGTTCGAGATCACCAGGGATCTCCTCAAAGTTCTGGCCGAGCACAGGTTCCCAGTCCACCTCCTCACCAAGTCTGAGCTTGTGTTGAGGGATGCCGACCTGTTGCTGAGGCTTGAGAGGAGCGCCATCCTCCCAAGCGATCTCAGGCTGCCGAGCAGATCGTTCGTGACGATCTCCTTCTCAACGATTGATGATGAACTTGCCGAGGTAATTGAGCCGGGGGCTCCACCTCCTTCCTCCAGGATGAGGGTGGTTGAGAAGCTTTCCGACCTCGGCATCCACGTAGGAGCAGCCTTCATACCGGTGATCCCGTTCCTCTCGGATAGTGAGGAGGACATAAGGCGCATGATATTGGAGGCGAGGGATCGGGGGGCTAGATATGTGTTTGTGGGTGCTCTGACCCTGCCGGGGAGCTGTAAGGAGACGTTTTTCGGGTTCCTCAGGAGGAGGTTCCCGGAACTCCTTGGCAGATACGAGATCCTCTACAGAGGAGAGTACCCTCCTAAGTGGTATGATCGCAGACTAGAGAAGATCGCCAGAGATGTGTGCAGATCTCTGAGGATGAAATACAGGATAGCGTGATCTCGCATCTAGATCGTCGATCGATGGAGATCTAGACGTTCAGATCTCAAAAAGATTAGGAAAGACCGAGAAAATCAGTCCTCTACGATTATTGCCCCAGATGGACAGGAAGATTCGCAAGCCCTGCATCCGATGCAGTCATCAGGATTTACTACCTCAGCCTTCCCGTCGACGATCTCAAAAACGCTCTGGGGACAGACAGACGCACAGGTACCGCACCCAGTACAGGCATCCTTGTCGACGACGGGTTTGGGCATGCCGGATCACCACCCACAGGAGGGGGGAGGTGGAGCGAAAATTAAAAAATATTTCCTCTCCTCGACGTGGGAGAGGTCACCAAAACCCGTCCTTAGAGGAACTTCCGATAAGGGGAAGGTTTATCACTCTGCTCCAGGCCCTCTAGTGTTCGGTGAAGTTCGATGAAATCCTCTACTGGATTGAGTGAGAACACCGCTGGAGCTCTCTGCTACCTGTTAGGTTTTGTGACCGGACTAGTTTTCTTGCTGTTGGAGAGGAAAAGCAAGTTCGTTAGATTTCATGCCATACAATCGCTCACAGCCTTCTCCGGTTTATGGATGGTAAGTCTCATTCTGAGGTTCATTTCCTTTATCGGATGGCTT
>CAZGKA010000140.1:0-6181 GCA_964525965.1 uncultured Nitrososphaerota archaeon | reverse complement strand
CACGTTGAGGCCGGTCTCAGGAGCTGGGACAGAACTATGCCCGAGGAGATCAACAGGGTGGTAGCTGATTCCTTAGCGGTCATGAACTTCGCCCCCACGGAGCTTGCGGTTGTAAATCTCACACACGAGGGTGTTGATCTGAGTAGAATAGAGCTTGTCGGAAACACAATAGTCGATGTGCTCATGGAGAACTTACCGAAGGTTGAGGAGCTCAAGTCCGAAATCCTCGGCGGGCTAGATCTCGAGGAGAACAAATTTCTGCTTGTCACGGTGCATCGACAGGAGAACACAGACGACAGAGCCCGGCTGGAGAGCATAATCTCGGCCTTGAGGGAGTTGTCCAAAGAAGTTCCAGTGGTCTTTCCGATACACCCTAGAACTGCTTCCAGGATAAGGGAGTACGGGACATCCCTCGAGGGGATAAGGGTTGTAGAACCCCTCGGTTATCTACAGTTCTTGTCCCTGCTATCCGCCTGTCTGGCAGTCCTCACTGACAGCGGAGGGGTGCAGGAGGAGGCCTTCACGCTGGGAGTCCCTGCGGTAACTCTCAGGTATAACACGGAGAGGCCCGAGACTGTGAGGCTCGGGGGCAACTTCTTGGTCGGAACGAACAGGGAGGACATAGTCAAGCGCACCAAGTACGTGATCGAGAGGAGGGACGAGATATCCAAAAAAATAAGAAGAACTGTTAATCCCTTCGGAGATGGTAGATCAGGCGAAAGAATAGCGAAGATCTTGGCATCTAGGAAGTTTGAGATCAGGTCATCGGACACGAGAGCTGATCCTTATGTGACCTACGCCCTGAGACGAAACGCCGTTGGCGAGGAGGTCCTGTCGATGTACAACTCCGAAGGTATGGCCACCGCCTCCAGATCGTTAGCAAAATTTGTCACGGTGAGATGTCCCGTTAGTATGTTAAGATCGGAATCCGGGAGCACTAAGTGATCTCCGTCATCGAGGATCAAATATCCATCGCATAATTGCCCGGCTGAGGGCTGCATGAAAGCTAACGTTTATTTACCAAAGGAGGATTTATGATATCGAGATCAAATGGTTATACGGGTTCCCTTATTTCGGCTCTGCTTCTCAAAGCAAAAGTTAGTCTTATGCAAACTAAGCCTTACAGAGACGTTGACAGCGACTTCAGGGACGAATACTAAGAGGGGAGGTGTTCGTGGGCCTTGATGTTAACCTTCCCTAAAATACCTCCCACGATACGATTAAACAGGGAACCCTACGGAGTTGTCATCCACGACGTGGACCTAAACGTCGTTGGAGTTACGGATCCTCTTTCGGGATATCTGTTAAATCTGATAATAAAGTACGGAATCAACTCAGCTGTGGACATGGTCGGCTCCCTGATAGGCGAGGAAGAGGCCGTTAACCTCGCCTACAGGATAATCTCAAGCATGCCCAACCTGTCCCTACATGTTGGAAAGTACACGAGAAACTATTACTCCATATACTATCAGAAAATCTCCGATGAGGTTCTCCTCTCGCATGATATAAAGCTGGAGGACCTGATAAGAGCTAATCTCGGCTTCAGATCATCCTCAATCCCTGAGAAGATATACATATGGAACTTAGACGGTCCAAAGGCCTCGGACGTGAACTTCTTCCTATACCCAACGATAGACGACAAGAAGCTGCTCCCAAATCATGTCATAATATTGGAGGCCCGGAGGATCTACTTCATAGAGGACGTCTTAAAATTCCTCCCCGACTGGACCTTCAGGGAGGTCAGGATCAGTAAAATACCTGATTCGGAGGATGAGTTTCTCAACCTGAAGGGCTTGCTGGACAAGGTTAGCATCGAAGTAAACCACAGTTACCTCATAAAGAACGCTGACAGAATACAAAATCTCATCGACGCTCTCAACGAGCACGGCATAAGGACGGAACTAACTTACATACCCTCGGCTCACTTGGAGGACTTCAGAGTGATCGGAAGGTTCCTCGCAAAAACAGATATTCTCAGGTTTAAACCGTTCAGCATGATGTATGGCCCTAGTTGGAGTATGACGCCCTCTGTTCAATCCCTGAGATCCCTCAAGGAGTTTCTGGAGAAGAAAACCGGTGAGGCGCAGAGGATTGGGCCCTACGTGATATATGAGGATTACCAGATAATCGATATGAGGCATCTAAACAGAGCGCTGGGCGGTCACAGCGGGAACACAGTGCCCCGGAGGTATCCATACAGATGTATGGCGTACAGAACCATAATGGCTGTGCTTCCAAATGGAGACGTGGTGGGATGTCCTTGGATGCTGTTTGTCAGCAGGAAATCGCTTGAGGTTCTGAAGATGGGCAACATACTCCGGGATCACTTCGACCGCATATGGGGTGAGAGGGTCGAGTACTTGGCGTTTCCGAGGAGAACATACTTCGTGAACTCTGAATGTTATAATTGTGATTACTTTCCGGTCTGTAGCAGATACTTTGGCTTCTGTTATGTGTGGAATGACTTCCTGACGGGGAACCCCTTCTCTAGGGACAGGTTCTGTAAAAGGGACGATTACAGTTAATCCGGCACGATGTGATGGGCCCTGCACCTGGGCTCATAACTCTCCCTTCCAGCTACCAATATGGTTGGAGAATCTCTGGGAGCTGGTTTTCCGTCTATGAGCCGCTGAGTCATGGTGGCCGGCCCTCCGCACACGGTGCATACGGCTGTAAGCTTAATGACCTCATCGGCTATGGCCAAGATCTTCGGCATAGGACCGAAAGGATCACCCCTGAAGTCCTTATCGAGCCCTGCCAGTATGACAAGCTTTCCGGAATCGGCGAGCCTTCTCACAACGTCCACTATTCCATCGTCGAAGAACTGGACCTCATCTATGGCGATCACGTCGTAATCTGAGGCCAGCCTCTCCACATCAGCGGACCCCTCAACGGGGACGGCCTTCATCTTTCTACCATCGTGACTGACGACCTCATCGGTTGAATATCTGCTGTCCAGCTTGTGTTTTAAGATCAAAACCTTTCTCTTCGCCAACAACTGCCTCTTGACCTCTATCAGGAGCTCGTCCGTCTTCCTAGCGAACATAGGTCCTGTGAAGACTTTGATCCAACCAGCGCTCGGGAAGCCCATCCTCCTGTTGTCAAGCTTTTTCTTTAATTACTCTTCCGTCTCGTGATGTTCACATCGGACGAGCTTCTAAGAATCCTCAGGAAGGAGTTCAAGATAGATCGCAGGGATTTCGTAGCCCTGATGTCCAAAAATCCGTTCGAGCTCCTGGTGGCCACAGTCCTCTCACAAAACACGAACGATAAAAACTCCTCTAGGGCGCTTGAGGAACTCAGAAGGAGGATCGGGACTTCACCGGAGGATCTCGCCGGAGCTAGCGAGGAGGAGATAGCGGAGGCCATAAGGATAGCTGGTCTCTACAGGACGAAGGCCAAGGCTCTGAAGAAGCTGGCTGAGGAGGTGATGAGGAGGTACTCCGGAAATCTTGAGAGGTTACTGGACATGCCGGTTGATGAGGCCAGGAAAGAACTAATGAGCCTCCCGAAAGTCGGAGAGAAGACCGCAGACGTTTTCCTATTATTTCTGGGTGGAAAGCCCACCTTTCCGATAGATACCCATGTTCGCAGGGTGTCTAAGAGGATGGGAATTGCTGAGGGAAGTTATGAGGACATAAGAAGATCTCTAATGAAATTTTTCAATCCTGAGGACTATCTGGAAGCCCATCTGCTGTTGATAGCTCTTGGAAGAAGGTACTGCAGGGCCAAGAATCCTGCCTGCGATGTCTGTCCCTTAAGGGATATCTGTCCAAAGCTTATCGAGGAGAGAAGCTAGGCCCTCCCTCACGGCTTTGTCTGATCTATCTCCAAGCCATCTAGGTCCCTTGAGCATGTTCTCGATCTTTCTCCTCATCTCCTCAACGCTCTCAGCTGTAAGGTATATCTGCAAACCCTTTCTTCCGTCGTCGTACAGCGATAACCTGGCTACGAGGAGATCTCCTCTTCTGACAACCGCTCCTTCCACCTTCAGCCTTCCCGAGTCAGAGGACATGCGTCGTCGGCCATCGCAAAAAGATAAATCTACCGGGGGAGGGGTTCTGTCATGACCGTCGTTGGGGTGACCTGCCACAACAACTGGAAGGAGGATTTCCTCGAGCTCAGGGTCGACTACGTAAGGAAGCTCATAGAAGCTGGAGCCATGCCCGTGATCCTTCCATCAGCTCCCGAGCTTGTTGACGAGATGGTGGATGAAATAGATGCCCTGCTCCTGTCCGGAGGCGAGGATGTCAACCCGCTGATCTACGGAGCATCGCCGTTCCACAACGTCAGGTCCCTCGACCCGATCAGGGATGAGTTCGAGATAAAGCTGATAAGGAAAATTTTAGAGGTCAAAAAACCCATCCTCGCTATCTGCAGGGGAATACAGGTTCTAAACGTCTCACTCGGAGGAACTCTCATCCAGGACATCTCAAGTCAGGTGAAGGGTAGCATCAAACACGATTGGGACAGGAAATCCTATCCACCATGGACACCAGTTCACAAGGTCTTCGTTGAGGAGGGAAGTCTCCTCCACGAGGTAGTAGGTCGAACAGTCTTGGAGGTCAACAGCTACCACCATCAAGCAGTCCTTGAGACTGGAGAGGGGCTTAAGACGTCGGCCAGAAGTGAGGACGGAATTATAGAGGCCGTTGAGATGGAGGAAGGGTTTGTCCTCGGAGTTCAGTGGCACCCTGAGGGTATGAGGGATGAGCCCTCCAGGAGGCTCTTCAGAGCCCTGGTCCGAGCGTCCAGGAAGTAAGGGAAAACGCTTTTATGATGCGGCGTCGGGGTATAACGATGCCCCATGTTAAACCTGAGGTTCGAGGTTGTTGAGGTCAGGAAGACTGAGGAGTACGTGGAGCTCCTCTTGAACAGGCAAGTGAGCGCCATAGTCCAGGAGTACCCCGTTCCCGAGAGTGAAGAGGAGGAGATGGTCTACTCGATGATGAAGGCCTTCGAGAGGTTTTTCAGGTTCCCCTTTCCACAGAAACAACAGTTCAGCATGGTCCTCCGCCTGTCCATGGACGAGTACTCCAGGCTCGGCAGGCCCACGGTGGGGGACCTCCTAGATCTCACCCTGAGGAGGGCCGAGGAGGTAACTGAATGAGGATTGTACAGGAGGAGTTCACCCTGAGCACCAAGAAGAAGTTGGAGCTCGTTGACATAACGAGCAGAGTAGAGGATTTCGTCAGGAGATCTGGCGTGAGGAATGGAATCTGCCTGGTGTACCTCCCTCATGCTACGGCAGCTCTCATAACCAATGAGCACGAGAAGGGCCTCATGGAGGACATCCTCAGGAAGATTTCCGAGGAGTTCCCTCACGGTGCTGGATGGAAGCACGACCTGATAGACGATAATGCATCGGCTCACCTAGCGTCCTCCTTCATAGGAAGCTCTAGGGTCTTCCCGATCTCTGGCGGGAGGCTCGTCAGGGGGACCTGGCAGAACATATTCCTGGTGGAGCTCGATGGACCTAGGTCCGTGAGAAGGGTTCTCCTGACAGCTATGGGTGATTAAATGCCAAAAAGCGTGGTAATAAGTGTGAGAGTGGACGAGAGGATTAGAAGGATCTTGGAGGAGGCTGGGGTCGACATTTCCAAGGAAGTAAAGAGGTTCTTGGAGGATCTCGCTGTGAAAATAGAGACCAAGAGATCCATAGACCGGATGGATCAGATACTCAGGAGGATCTCCGAGGAATGAGGGTATTCGACGACAGCTGCTTTGAAGGCCTCCTCTCGACAAGGAGGGACAAGATAGAGGAGCTCATGGTGGACGGAATCATAACTTTCGATTTCGTCCTGTTCGAGTTCGCCGTTCGCGTGCTCGAGAGATATGGCAGGAGGGGAGCTGATCTGATCTCGGTGCTGGCCGACATGCCCATGAGGGTTTTGAGCTCAAAGAAGTTTCTAAGAGCTGCTCTTGGCACTTCTCTGGAGTTGAACATGGACCTGAGGTACTCCCTGTTCATAGAAGCAGCTAAGAGACTGGAGAAAGTTCTGGTCACCTGTAGGAGGGATCTGGCCGAGCAGGCGACCAGGCTTGGGGCCGAGGTCCTCCTCATCTAGGGGGCTCGGGTGGCCACGTGCTCGTGCTCTCGTAGTACCAACAGATCACATCTCCATCCCTCAGTTTGTAGCTGCTGGCAGCTACCGAGCCTATCTTCCAGCTCTTTGAGGAG
>CAZGKA010000139.1:0-3706 GCA_964525965.1 uncultured Nitrososphaerota archaeon | reverse complement strand
TGGCGGCGAGAAGCTGGTCCTTGAACACCGCCTCAATGGCCCCCTTGAAGTACCCCTTCTGGTAGGCCCCGCTGTTGAGCATCAGGGTCACGGCTCCTGCTGTGAAGGCGTCCCACTTGACGCCCGTTATCACAGGTATGGAGAAGTAGAACAGGAGGAGCTGGACTATCAAGGGGCTTCCCCTGAAGAACTCCACGTAAGCTCCTATCACAGCTCTGAGGAATCTGTTTCCGTAGACATCGCCAAGGGCCGAGAGCACCCCGAGGACCAGACCTCCTCCGAGCCCGAGGAAGGTCATTATAAGGGTCATCTCGAAGCCCTGAACTATCAGGTAGGAGTAGTCGAACAGGAACAATCAGATCCCTCCTAGGAGCCTCCTGAGGAACTCCTTGGCCCTTGGAGTCTTCGGGTTCTTGAGGAGCTGCTCTGGAGGACCTGATTCGAGTATCCTGCCGTCGTCCATGAACAGTATCTCGTCCGCCACCTCCTTGGCGAAGGCTATCTCGTGAGTGACGACGAGCATCGTGGTCCCCCTCTTGGCGAGGTCCCTCATCACGTCTATCACCTCCCAGGTGAGCTCTATGTCCAGCGAGGCGGTCGGCTCGTCGAAGAGTATTATGTCGGGGTCCATGGCCAGGGCTCTGGCTATCCCCACCCTCTGCTGCTGACCTCCGGAGAGTTGAGCGGGGTAGTACTTGGCCCACTCCTCCATCCTCACGGCCTTCAAGGCCTCCATAGCCTTCCTCGTCGCCTCCTCGTCGCTCATCTTGAGGACGTACTTGAGACCAACCTTAACGTTGTCCAGAGCTGTTAAATGTCTGAAAAGGCTTGGCTCCTGGAAGACAAACCCTATCTTGGCTCTGAGCATGTTAAGGTCCAGTCCTGATGCGTAAACGTCCTGCCCCTCGAAGAAGATCTTTCCGTCGGTCGGGGGCTCCAGAAGCCCCATGAGCCTGAGGAAGGTGGACTTGCCGGAGCCGCTCGGCCCTATTATGACCTTGGTCTCCCCCTTGTCTATCTCGAAGTCTATCCCCTTGAGGACCTGAAGATCACCGTAGTTCTTCCTCAGACCTCTGCACTCCAGCACGCTCACGATCTCACCTCAGTCCATACCTGGTCTTCAGCCTGGAGCCCCACCTGTCCAGGTAGTTCGCTATGGGGAAGGTCATGGCCACGTAGATCAGGGCTGCGAGCAGGTAGGGGTAGATGAAGGACCTCGTGGCCGCCCTCAGTATGTCCGAGTACTTCGCCAGATCCAGGACTCCGAGCACGAAGGAGTAGGAGGAGTCCTTTATCAGGAGGGCTATCTCACTCCCCAGGCCTGGAAGAGCCACTATGAACGCCTGCGGAATTATTATGTGTCTGAACGCCTGAGTTCTCGTCATCCCGAGGGAGATGGCCGCCATCATTTGATCCCTGCCCACGCTGTTTATGGCGCTCCTGAATATCTGAGACTGGAAGGCACCGCTCCTCAGCCCCAGAGCCACGACAGCGCTGAGGAACGGATCTCTGAATATGGGGATCAGGCCTGCAAGTCCAAAATGTAGGAAGAGCATTATCACGAGCACGGGGATCCCTCTCATGACCTTGTCGTACCCCTCCAGAACAGCCGCCAGCTCGAAGGATGGTGAGAGCTGTCTTACTATGGCGATCGGTATCCCGAGGGCGAATCCTACGGCAAAGGAGATGAAGGATATCGAAAGAGTGGTGGGGACCCCCTGAAGCAAAAAAAGAAGGTCTTGAGTGGAGATCAAGACTTCTCCCTCTTTCTCAGCGAGCGATCCTCACCTTGCTCGGTCTGAAGGCAGGTAATCAGCCGCTGGTGACGTTCCACTTGGCCCTTATCTGATCTATCTTGCCCTCAGCGAACAGCTCAGCTAGAGCAGCGTTTATCTTCTGCACGAGAACCGGGGAGTCCTTGTTCGCTATGAAGGCCACCGGCCAGTAGGACCTGGCGTAGATGACGGTCAGGGGAGTCTTCTCGGTTGAGATCCACCAGGTGGTGATGGGCGTCTCAGCATACACGGCGTCTATCACACCCTTCTCCAGGTCCTTGAGGGCCATGCCGAAGTCCTTGTACGACTTGACCTGGCTCGACTTCAGCACACCCTTCTTGACCAGGTCTAGGAGCTCGGCCTCCTCCGTGGTTCCGCTTCCCGTTCCGACCACCATGTTGTACTTGGCTATGTCCGATAGCGAGCTCAGCTTGGTTATCCCGAGCTGTTCGGCCTTCGCCTTGGTGGTGATCAGCTGGACCTGGGTCACGGTGTGAGGCATCGTGTAGAGTATGACCTTCATCCTCTCAGGGGTCACGGAGAATCCGCTCACTCCCAGATCAACTTCCTTGTTCTTCACCGCTGATATTATGGCGTCGAAGTCCATCTGCTTCCACACGACCTTAACTCCCAGCTTCTGAGCTACAGCGTTCATTAGATCGACCTCATATCCGACTATCTTGTTGGTCTTCGGGTCTATGAACTCAAACGGCGGCCAGTCGGGCGAGGTGGCAACCACTATGTAGCCCTTCTTCTGGATGGACTCCCAGGTCTGGCCTACGGTCGAAGCCTTCGGATTTGCAGCCGGATATATCAGGTACCCAACAGCGAAAGCCACAACAGCCACAATTATGAGGCCTATAACGGAAGCTTTGGAGGCCAAAGGATCACCTGCAGGGAGTCCTCCTCTTCATTATTTATAATTTATGTAATATATGGCTCGGAGCTGTTCATTGATGTTACAAATGTAACTTAATTCTCGCGGGATCTGAGGCTCCTTCTGGTGGTCAGTATGAGGTCCTCGAGCAGCCTGTAGGCTGTTGAGGCGTCCTCCCTGTTGAGTATCAGCACGGTGTCCTTGTAGCAGGAGATGACCTGTGTAACGTTTATCCCGTTTGACGAGAGTGTGTAGAGCACTAGCTCGAGAACTCCGGGCGTAGCTATTACTTCCTCCGAGCTCACCATGACTATGGCGGTCTGGTCGTCCAGGGTGTTCACGATGAACTTCCGCGGGAAGATCGATTGGATGCGGGGGAGCAGCTCCCTCGCTGTTATTATGGAGAACGTGTCCAGCCCTTGAGTCATCTGAAAGAACCTGGCCCTCTCCATCAGACTGATGAGGCTGTTGATCTTCTGCTCCACGATCGATCTCCTAACGGTGAGAACTGCTAGGTCCGTCTGAAGCTCGAGAACGCTCTCAGCCACTATCCTCCTGATCCTTTCCTCCGTCCCGCTTCCCCTCCTCATCTCGGAGCTGAACCTTATCAAAGCCATTTTTATGGCTCCGATGGAGGCGTTAATTCCCATGTTGCTCAGATCTTTCTGTATGAGCCTCGATAGGGCGCTGTAATTTATCACTCCCAGCGTCAAACAATCTCTAACGGCGGGCCTGGTGAACACCACTTTTCGGACTAGTTTGGAGATGCTCATTATGATCTAAATGCAACATTTAAGTGCTGAATATAAAAAAGTGAGCGCAGCTTATCAGCTGGAGGAACTGCGATCGATGCGCGTTCTGCCACACACGTAGATGAACACTCCGACGATTGTCACCATCATGGCATCGAAAAGCGCTGAGATGTCCAGATTTCTCGTCTTGATGAGTTCAACTGAGAAGTCCACACTCGTGTTACAGTCGTTCTCCAGGGCAAGTATGTGCCATCCTCTTCTGTCTATTGTCACGCTGAACACGGCAGGTCCGTTCAGGATTT
>CAZGKA010000138.1:0-9043 GCA_964525965.1 uncultured Nitrososphaerota archaeon | reverse complement strand
TCCCAAATCCAGAAAAACTACATCAAAGCTTAAGCGAGTTTGGAGCAGGTATTTCCGATTTCATTGGAAAAGGGTCCTTCCTGATTGACAGATCTAGAAACGCTAGAAACGCAATTAAACGGTCAAAAGCCTCCGATAAAGTTCATACGCGCAATACCTGTCGAGCACAAGATAGATCATCAACCAACTTCTACCAAACAACCATGGGCCTGATCTTGCAGATCTTTTCTGAAAATCTTTTATTATCTGACTCATTACGGAAATCTCAGGTAATCAGCATGAGTCTGACCGTGACCACTAAGGTCGGAAAAAAAGTACGCCGTCTACCTCCCAAAGAAGATCGCTGAGCATGTTGGCCTGAGGGAGGGAGACAGGATAAAGATAAGCATCGAGGACAAGAAGATGGTGATAAAAATCATCAAGGATCTCATAGAGCTGGCGCTCCACGGCGAGAAGTTCGCGGAGATCTCAGCTGAGGAAGTTGAGCGGGTGAGCATGAGGGAGCAGATGGAGCATGAAGGTACTGCTTGACACCTCCCTTCTCCTCCCTACACTTGGAATTTTCTGTTAGAGAGACAGAGGAAGTTCTGAAGAGGCTTCGTGGCCACGATCTCTACTACTCCGAAGTCAGCATTCTCGAGTGCCTCTGGATAGCAGCTTCGCTCAAGAGAAGGGGGAAGTTCAAGAGCGATGTCTTCGAGCTGGGACTGCAGAGCATTTTCGAGGGATATAGAAGAGCCGAGATGAACTCCGAGATCTCAGTAAATGCGCTTAGGCTCTACATGATGGGTCACAACGATCTGATCGACTGCCTGTTGTACTCGATAGCGTTGCACTACGGCATGAGGTTCGCTAGTTTAGACGAGGAGTTGAAGGAGTTCGTGACAAGCAAGAACCTGGAACGGATCTTCTTCGAGGATCAGCAGTGAGCTGAGAGGCACCCCACGAGGAGAACCTTAGGTTAGATATGGAGACAAGACCATCAGAAACGAGACGAAGTAACGAGAAGACCGCTTCTTTCGACGAAGACCTCGCATCCCGTACGGATCGTTTAGCCTCGGTCAGAAAAAGAACCTGTTCAGGATCGTGCACCCTCTCGTGGGGTCGTAAAAAGATATACAATCCTGGAGATCCACAAGATAACACCTTAGATCTTGAAAGCTCATTTTCTTAGAAACATGAACGAAGAAGCTGATGTTCCCGCCCCCCTCATTTACATGTGACCACTCAACCTCATTAACAAAAGCTGAAGAATCCGAGAAGCGTGTTGAGGGACGAAAAGGATCCCCTTGCATGGCTGGACCTTGGGGCGCGCTACGGACAATTAGGTCAAGCTTATAAGTATTCGAAATCCGCCATACTTGGGGTGGTACCCATGACCAAGGTCCTCATAATAGCTGGAGATGCAGTTGAGGCCCAGGAGATATTCTATCCGTACTGGAGGTTGAAGGAGGAGGGGATAGAGGTGCACGTCGCCGCCCCCAGCAAGAAGACAATGATGACCGTGGTCCACGACTTCGAGCCTGGGTGGGAGACCTACACCGAGAAACCAGGATATAGGTTCAACTGGGTCGACTTGGAGTTCAAGGAGGTCAAGCCCGAGGAGTACGATGGACTAATAATTCCCGGAGGGAGAGCTCCCGAGTACATAAGGACCTACCCAGAGCTTGAGAAGATAGTGAAGCACTTCTTCGAGGCCAACAAACCTGTCGCTGCAATCTGCCACGGTCCTCTCGTGCTGATAGCCTACGGTCTGGCTTCCGGCAGGAAGATGACCTCCTACATGGCCGTCGCTCCGGACGTCAAGAAGGCCGGTGCAGAGTACCTAGACCAAGAGGTCGTGGTGGACGGGAACCTAGTGACCAGCAGGGCTTGGCCGGACCTTCCGGCATTCATGAGGGAGTTCCTTAAACTCCTGAAGCGCTGAACATCCACCGTCACCTTTTTATTCCCTTGCTCCCAACGTGGCTGGAACTTTTTGATCTGGATCTCCAGAGGTGGGTCTTCACAACTCCAAAGCCCATGGTCGTTCTCCTACCTATCCCGGAGAACTCAGCAAACCTGAGAAGAGCTGAGACAACCCTTCCGGAGAAGGAGTCGAGCCTGGTGAACCGATAGCTCAGCTTACCGATGTACCCGATCCTCACAACCCTCTGGGTTCCGAACCATATCTGGACAGCTCCGCTCTCGAGCCAGCATGGAATTGTGGGCTCGGCCCAGTAAAACCTCCTCAGAACCTCGTTGGGAATTCTCAGGTGACTGGGTGCGTTGCTGTTCCATGCCTCCATGGGCCTCCTGAGAACCACAGGAAGCTCTGGAGGGAATGTCTCATCGTCGAATATGGTCTGCGTCATCAGCCTGAGGGTCACCCCCTTGGCCACAGGACTCGATAGGAACAGCTCCTCATAACTCCTCGTCCCGATCTTGACCTCTCCAATATCCACCTCAACGCCGTTTATCTCCAAGTTCATGTTGTATAGGCCCTCAACGTAGGGCTTCACGAACTCGTCTCTGAGGAGCTTGACGGTCATTCTCATGTGATCTCCCTTGGGAACCCTGGCCACTACACCCTTTATGTTCCTCTCAGCCGTTGTTATCCTGCTGGTGGAGTATGGGACGCCCAACCCGTCCACGTGAACCCTCATGGGGAGCTCCGGATCGAAGGTGCTCAGGGCCCTGAACATGATCGACTGGGCAAGTCTGCCGGATGAAGGAACCTCGTAGAGAAGGTCGCCCTTGGGGTACAGAAAGGCAGTTACTATAGACGGCAAGATGATCCTGTCGTATGGAGCGGATCAATTCTATAAAATTTATTTCCTCATTTATCTTGATCAAATCTTCAGCAATATGTCCGATCCGGGAGATCCTTCATGTTAAAAATTATGCTCGCTTTGACGAGAATTGGAAAGGTCTAGATATAAAACCGAACCTCCAAACAATTCAAGTTCCTTTGAGCTTCCTGAGGAGGGGAATTTGTTCGAGAAGCTCCTCGGTGATGAGGTCCCACCTTATCTTAGGCTCACCTCTTGCCTCGGTTCTGATCGTCCTAGTGGGAGTGAATATCAGATGGACGGGCATATCATGGGGTTCCCTCGGTATCTCCTTCACGATCTGAAGATCGTGGACAGTGGTTAGGACGGGGGTCTCTGGCCCAATGAGTCCGAGCTCCCCTAAGATCCCGTACTCCAGATCGGAGTATCCCTTTCCCTTGCCAACCCTTCCGCCGTCCGGGGACACGGCGACGGAGCCCGTTATTTTCACATCGATGGAGTCGAGGTCCTTGGGATCAACGAGCTTGCCGAACTCAAATGCTCCCCTGATGGTGGAAGCTCTCCTGACAAAGCTGGCCGGAACTTCTCTGAGCAAGATGAACCCCTGCCTCAACCTCGGGGTCGCCATGACAAGCGTCTTTCCGTCCCTGAGAACGATCTCCCTGACCGGTCTCTGGGGACTGTCGGGGTTGCAGAACACAACCTTAGCCCTCTGATAATATTCAGATCTTCTGAGCCTCTCGGCCGCCTGCTCGGCTCCTAAAAAGTTGGGTATCCTCCCCTTAATGGGTTTGGGAAACCTGGCCACTCCTCTTTCCTCAAGAATTCTCCACACGAACTCCCTTATTTCGCTCTTAGTTCTCAAGGAAGCCCCCTCAAGGCACGTAGAGATATCCCGTCACGGTTCCTTGTGGGCCAAAAACCGTTATCGTGTGGGGTTTGCTCGGGTCCTGCGTCTCGCTCAACGTGACCTTGAAAACTTCCCCTACGCTGATCTTACCCACATGTCCGCTGTACAGAAGTTCTCCGTCCGAAAATATCCTGAGCTCCCCGGGACCCACGTCTCCCGGACCCAGGTTCTTCAGGTACACGACCCCGCTCCTCATGTTCACCCCGATGACCACGAGCTGGTTCACGGGTATGGAATTGCTCACCTTCATCGACAACTGACTGAGAGAGTAGACTGCTGATGTGGCCGCTAGCAGAAGGGGCGCAACGGTCACCACTGTTATGACAGCTTTGATGTTCATCAAGGCTTCATCCAACGAGGATTTTTAAATTTTTCATGGGGGAAACGCGGTTAGTACATAAGAAGGCTCAGTGGAGCGGTTCTCACTTATTATTATATTTAAATAAATTTAGTCGATGGGCGAAGGGCGGGGAGGTCCGGGAAGTAGCCTGGCTATTGAGAGCACTATGAGGTTCTTCAGGAAGGCCCTCCATAGCTTAAGCCCCCTTCTTCTAGTTATGAGGATCTCTTTGGTGCCTATATCTGATTTTTCGTAGTTAAGACCTCTCACGATAACAACGGGGATTCCAGTCCCTGACTGCTTCATCAGGAGAGCGGCAGTGGAGCAGAGCTCGTCAACTATTATGTCGAGACCACCGAACTTCGGCCTTCCGTACAGGTCCTCGGATCCGAACTCCCTGTCTATGGGAGATATGCCCGCTGATCCAACAGCCACATCCGTGGATCCGAACTTACCATTGGAGAGAGAGAACTCAGTGTCAGCCACGACCACAGCTACATCAGCACCGCATATCTCCTTTATTCGCTGTCTCAGCTTTCTTGCCATAGAATCAAAGTCGTAGTCGCAGACTATCGCCTTTCCTTCCGGAAGGTTGGAGTAGTCAAGACCAGCATCGCTTGCTATGAACCCCTGACTCGTCTCCACGAACATTATGGCCTTCACGAGTTCGGCTGCCTTCCTAGCGCTTTCAGGATCTTTGCCCAACTTATCAGCATGCTCCTTCAGCTTACCGGTCTCAGCTATGAACAGAATCCTCCTTGAGTGCCTGAGGACAAGTTCAGTCTCGATAGGATCCTTACCCGTTAGTCTACTTATCAGCCTGGCTCTGGGACTTGGCTTCACGTCTTTTACATTTACCATGAGTCCAAGAGACTTCAAGAGCACTTTAGATGTTACCACCACGACGTCCCCATCTCTGAGTCCACCTAACGCATCTTGAGCCCTCTCAACTATGAGCTTAGCTAGATCCGTCTTTCCCTCTATCAGTGGCATTCTAAGCCCCACAACTCTGAGTTCCATGTCCCCCACCGATGTCACTTGAACCGTCGGCGGCCTAATTATCTTTTTTACCTCAGTGGGGGACATATATGTACATACTCGAGATCCCCTCAGGGCCGTATATAATAACACTGAACTCGTGAGAGGGATCCTGAACACCGTCCGGGAAGTAGAGGACCCACACCTCCCCCGGCGTCATGTCCGGGTTTGTGTCGCCGACTGTAAGGGTATCCGCCCAACATATCTTGCTCAGCCTGAAGGTTCCCGAGGAGTTCTTCACAAACACATCCCAACTCTCCTCCCACTGTTCATGGCTTATCGGTTGACTTCCTGTGTTTTTGACGTAAACAACAAGAGCTCTGGTGCCGGCTGGGCAGTATGGGTTCCCTCCCACATTGTTCCATGACCAGGAGGGCACTTGACCGTTGGGAGTCACGGAGATTACCTGAAGCCCAAACTTGGACCCTGTGGAGCTATGTACCTTAGCCAGACTGGAGACAATGTAACCTCCCAGCGGAGAGAATATTAGGAGCGCTATCACGACTACCACAACAAGCATGACGATCTCAACAACTACCCTCGAGATCCCGGGCCTGATCAACACTTTCATTTCCTCGTCTAAGAATTATTAGATTATTATCTTAGAAGTCAATATAAAAGTTCTCCCTTAACCCGCCGTCCCTCAAATCGTCCAAGAAGTCCTGAGGTCTGACATCATATTTTTAGGGTTCCGCTCCTCAAGGAACCCCGGGCGATGAGGGCGGAGGGGACACCTGATGGGTGATGAGCCACCCCTCAGGTTCCGAGCCCTCTCCGTCCAGATAAGGCCCAGAAGCTCGTGATGTCCGGGAGGACCTGCACTTGAGATGTGCTCTTTGTGGAGGAAAGGCTGAAATAAGGCTCAAAAGGTACAGAACCTCGCTCTGCAGATCCTGCTATCCTGTCTTCTTCAGGAGAAGAGTGGAGAAAACTGTAGAGAGGAAAAAGATGTTCTCCAAGGAGGATCTCATCTGCGTCGCTCTGTCCGGGGGGAAGGACAGCCTGTCCCTCCTGCACGCTCTCCACATGCTGGAATATAAGGTGAAGGCTGTTTTCGTCGATCTGGGAATACCGGGTTACTCCGATGGGAGCAGGAAGGCATGTGAGAGGCTGTGCTCGGATCTAGGGGTTGATCTGCACATCTACAACCTGAAGGAGGAGAGGGGAATGACAATTTTCGAGGTCTCAAGAAGGGCTAGAAGGCCTCCCTGTTCGATATGCGGGGCTATCAAAAGGCAGGCCACAAACAGAATGGCTAGGGAGCTCGGATGCGATGTTCTAGCGACCGGACACAATCTGGACGATGAGGTGGCGTTCCTCTTCTCCAACCTCATCAACTGGAACCTGAGCTATCTGGCGAGACAGGGTCCTGTATCGGAGGCTAAGTTCAAGATGGTCAAGAAGGTGAAGCCCCTCTGCTTTCTCACGGATGAGGAGGTTAGGATATACGCCGAAATCGTGGGTTTGGAGGTGTTCGAGGGGAGATGTCCCCTCGAGGGCAGGGCGCCGCTCCCCCTCTACAAGAAGATATGGAACGAGCTCGAGGAAAGGAGATCGGACATAAAGTCCAGTTTCTACAAGGGATTTCTGAGGAAGTTAAAGCCTCTCCTGGCTGTTGAGGAAGGTGAGCTCAGGAGCTGCAAGGTATGTGGTGAGCCGACGAGCAGGGACGTGTGCTCCGTGTGCTCGGTCTTTCTGAGAGCTAAGAGCAGGCGTTAACCTTAAATAAGCATAGGAGCAGATATGTAAAGGAGTAACGATGCATGTGAAGACGAGCATAATCATCCCTCAAGACCTCTACAGGGAGGTAAAGCGGAGGGCTGTGGAGGAGGGCAAGACCATGAAACAGATAGTGATAGAAGCCCTCCTCGAATATTTAGGAAAGGATAGGGGAGACAGAACTGACAGGGAGAGGTTAATACGCCTGGTCACGAGATCGGTGGAGGTAGCAGGTCCCAATGATCTAAGGGAGCAGGAGTACGAGGACCTCGATGTACGGTGATGTAATGCGCTCAGCGATGATAGACACGGAGATATGGATCTTAGCTAAGAAGAAACCTGTTAGAAATAAGTTCTCCTCTGAAGAAGATTTTCAAAGGTTCATGGAGGTCCACAGGAAGGCTTTAAGGTTTTTTCAGAGCGTAGTTCCTGAACTGAGAATATATATGTCCCTCCATCAGGTGGCCGAGATATTCCATGTTCTGGCGTTCAGGGGATCCAGAATTCCTGTTAGCGAAGCCGAGGACATAGTTAGGGCGATAATGCTCGATGGAGATGTGATCAAGGTTCCTGTATCTGAGGACCACCTGGTCAAGGCCATATCCGAGAGCTCTGAGACGGGCATTCATCTCTGGGACTTTTTATGTTTTCTTCCCGTGTCTGAGTACGTGGATGTAGTTTACTCGGCGGATGAGCACTTTCTCAAGATCTGTGAAAGGCACGGAATCAGGCTTTCTAACCCTCTCGGGATATGGCTGAAGTGCTAGCCCCACTTCTGATAAATTACACATCTTAGCTAAGATGTGAGCCCTAGCTCTTTTAGACTTTCCGATAGGCCGAGGTCCTCCGGTATGAGCCAACCCTTCTTTTTATCGTATAACTTTGGATTAAGAAACCTTACATAAATATGATCTAAATCCACTAAATAAAAATTATATTTAATAATATTCCCTTTCATGTAGATGTCTGCTACAAACCTTAAAAAACTCTGCATATCCCCACCGCTAAATTCTAAAAGCGTTAAAATCTTACGAGGATCCTCCTTCGAAACGGCAAAACTTCTGGTGCATAAAGATCTAGATAAAGCATAAAGAAAACGCTCTGCTACTTCCTTAGTACTGAATTTAACCTTAATAAAGATTATCGCTGAGGTGTCAGGTGGATACTTCGGGAAGTATATGTGGTACCCCCTTATCATATTTCTATTTAATATGTGCCTATCAAAATGGTATTTTACACCAGCAGGGCTCATCCCTATGTCTCTAGCTATTTTCGAAAAGGGAGTGGTAGCGTCCTTACTCAGCTTGGATAGAAGTTCTAGATCTACTCTGTCCAGCTGAACTTTACTACTCGGGCTTAAGGGAGGAATAAATCTCTTCCCACTTTCGAATAATTTTATAAACTCTTTCACATTAAACCTACATGTCGTATAAGCGAGCTTTAATGCCTGAAAGTTCATTCTGGGTATATAAAAATCGGTATATCTCTCTAGCTCATACTCTAAAAAATCTCCTTTGAATATATCTATAATACTCTCAATAGGAAACTTCTTGTTTAATGGAATAAGTGTTTGAACTATGATATAAACGCCATTAGAGTATACTCTATATGTCTTGACTGGTACTTTCAAGCTCGTGAGTATATCCTCAAGCAGAGGTATCTTATCTGCTTTGATCTTAATTACAAGGATATTATTAACTAAACCTATGGAACTATATGAAGGTAAAATTCTTATCTTTATATTACAAAATTCTTTTAAAATTTTGAATCGGTAATATACTTTCTTAGGATTCTCTCCAAGATGTCTTGCTATCGTCAATAAGTTACTGGGCCCCAACTCATAAATCTGATAGAGAATCTTTAGGTTCAGGTCATCTAGAAGTCTCTCCAATTTTTTATAATAGTCAAATATTTCCTTGGACATTGACATGAGAAGTTCTTTTTGTTGGGTGTCTTCCATAGGATCCGCTCTTAATGGTTCTTCCCAATCATTTTTTTAATTTTTTCTAAAATATGGCTCAGTGCATAGGGAAAATTTTAAGAATGATAAATGGACTTCCTTAAGTGGGAAGTAGCATGAGGAAGTATCTGATAGGTTATTTTGTAGTCCTTCTCGCAGCAGTCTTAGTTACTACAATAGCTCTTCATCCGCTGGCGCCCTCTCCGCTCCTGAAGGAGAAGGCTCAGGATCCCGATCCGCTGGCGCCCTCTCCGCTCCTGAAGGAGAAGGCTCAGGATCCCGATCCGCTGGCGCCCTCTCCGCTC
>CAZGKA010000137.1:0-6914 GCA_964525965.1 uncultured Nitrososphaerota archaeon | reverse complement strand
ACATCACCAGGCATTAACTTTCCTGCTGAGGGGCCGCTACTTAAGACATTGCTTATATAGACCCCGTGAGGAGACCATGGGAAGCCAGGAAAAACAACCATAGCGATCAGAATGATGACAATGCCCAGTCCGAAGTTGGACAATATGCCTGCCGACTCCATGACAATTCTTTTTTTGGGTCCAGCTTCTCTGGTCTTCTCATCATCCGTCTCAACGAGCGCTCCCGGAATTACATATAAAAGGAAAAATGCTATTTTTCGAACTGGTATTCCCTCCTTGAGTGCAATCACCGCGTGGCCGAGCTCATGGACCACGACCACCAAGAATATGGAGACCAGGATGGGCAGGCTTAAGCCCACAGTAACCCCAGGTATCACGGGTATCACAGAAGGTGGTTCATGGGTTCCGCTGACCGCCCTCGCTAATGAACCGGAAAGATAGACCAACGCACCAAATCCAGTCAGAAGAACTATCAGCGAGCAGATAGCAGCGATTCTACCCGATAAGAATTCTAGACTACGGCCTGAGATCTTCTTCAAAAAGTTGGCTGAAAATTCAACTCTGAGAAAGAATGGCGAGATTTTGATATTGGTTCTTTCGCTAATTCTGGCTATCTTATCTAGGACAATCAAGACAAGCCAAGCTATCGTTATGTAGTAAAGAGCGCTATTGATCGTCACAAACTCACCGCTGTCCTTTCTAGGAACTTCAAGAATATCCTCGTTAGCTTTTCTACTGAGCTAAAGAGCACATATTCGTCGGAGGAGTGCCTGTTTCCTCCGTCAGGCCCCAGCACCACAGATGGTATCTTGCCAAATTGATACAGGTAATTGGCAGCGCTAACTGACCCGTTTATCCCAATCTCGAGGTCCTCCCCGAGCACTTCATTCGAAGCTGATTTAAGAGCCTGGAGGAAAGAGTTTGATTCTTCTATCGAGAAAGGCTCCATAAAGGGCGTTGGTCTCTTCATGAGCTTTATCCGGACCTCCGCTTTTACCGGAGCACTGTTGACGAAGGAGATGAACCTCTTCTTCACAATCTCCGGAGCTTCTCCCGGCGGATAATGGTGGTCCATTCTAATAACACAGATCTCCGGATAATCCATCACCAGTTCAGGGGACTTTATTGAGAGAGGGGCCATGCTTCCCTTTCCCTCATGAGATTTCTGGAATTCAGCACTGTGCAAAACAATTTTAGAGGCTTCCACAACAGCGTTAACTCCTCCGCTCTCAGTGCCTATTCCTGTTCTGCCGCGCACCTCTATATCAAAGACGAACCTTCCGTACGCACCCCTCATTATCTTCAAACTTGTTGGCTCTCCCACCACAGCGAACTCGACTCCCTTAAGCTTGCTTTCCTTGACCAGCTGATAGGTTCCGCGGCTGAAACCTTCCTCATCACTCACGAATACAAAGATAATCTCTCTGTTCAGAGAGCCTCTAGCCTCAGAAATGCTGTTAGCGACTTCTATCATGGAAGCCACGGAAGACTTCGAGTCCCAAACCCCGAGCCCGAATATCTTGTCGTCTTCCATATCCCCCCAAGGATTCCTCTTCCACTCGCCTCTAAGCTCAACCGTGTCCATATGACTTAAGAAGAGCAATCGGCCGTTATTTCCCTTGTCGGCCCCAAATCTCGCTATAACATTGCCTCCGCTTTCAGGAACAGGCATAAGTTCCACGCGATCAGCTATTCTAGAGAGCCTATCCACGAGGTACGAGGCTATATCAGCTTCCCGCCCATAAAAGCTTCTTATCCTGACTAGATTCAGGAGCTCCGCACGTAGCCTCTCCACGTCTACCTCCTTCAACAGAACCCCTCCTTACACGACCAAGGAAATAAATATTTACATATAATAGGATAATTATGGAAGAGACTCACCACTTCACTTTTAGGGGAATGAACTTCTCCTTAATTCTATCTTTAGATATAACAAGCAAATCAACACCGTCTCCGGACAGAGAATCTCTCTCTATGGCTCCCCGCATCGCCTTTTCAGCCAGTAATAGTGCTTCATCCTCAGTAAGCTTCTCGTGGTAATTCCTTTCAAGTATTCCTGTTGCTAACTGAGCTCCTGTACCTACAGCTGCGTAATTTTCTTCAAGAAGCCCGCCTGCGGGATCTAAGACTATGAGCTTCGGGGATCCATCAGGATCTACTCCCCCAACTAATATCTCAGCGTAAACCGGCCGGACGAATCTGTTCTGGTAAAGGACGACGGAGGCCAGCTTGGCAACACTTGTTGGTCCTACGGTCTTCTCCGTCTCCATCTCATACAAAGAGATGTTATAGAGTATCACTTCGCTAAGCTCTTGGAAGTCTCCTGGCAGCCCCGCCATCGCCAGCCCTGTAAAGTCGTTTACTTTCAGCACCTTTTTAGCTGATTTGCTTAGGATGAAACTGCCGTAGGAGACTCTTCTATCAGCTGCAAGCACAACTCCATCTGAGAACTTTACACCCAGCGCTGTAGCCAGCACCATTAATCCTCACGCTCTCAGAATTTCTCCTCCGAGGTTCTCTTAAAGATTTTCTCCGAACGTACTATAGTAGAAGCACTACACCCCATTACAGGTGAGCTTTTAACATAGATAACCGGGAAAATTGAGAGCCCCGGGCGGGCTTTGAACCCGCGACCTCCCGCTTACCAAGCGGGCGCTCTATCCGGGCTGAGCTACCGGGGCGTGACCGAGCCTCCTAAGTGGAGGGCCAATAAAAAGGTTTTCAGTCTTTACTTTTCAGCTTCGAAATTTTCTCATTTATTACCTTAAAGTGAAATTCTCTGAATCTATGACTTACGAGAACTCTCTCCAGATCATCTGAGAACAGACAGGAATGTCTACAAACAGGGATTCTCTTAGCTCTATATGCGATGTTCATCCATTCCTCTATCTCCGGTATTTTTTCGGAGGTTAGCGAGTTCATAAAGGCGATTACAAGATCGAAGAGGAGTTCCTTAGATCTCTCTTCCTTAAATCCTCTGATCTCAGCATATTTGAAGATAAGACCTTTCATGAGTTCTAAGAGCTCTTCAAGGCTGCTTCCCCCCTTGTCCATCGATTCCATGCCCCCTAACACTTCTTCTCCTTTTATAAAAAACTTAAAATCTTCTTTGCAACCCCTCTTTCCTGATAGATTATGCCTGTTTACGTGGTCGTAGGTGGATTTTACGGTGATGAGGGCAAGGGCAAGGTCTTGAGCTATCTAGCTCTAAAAGATGATGCTGACTTAGGGGTAAGAGGTGGTGTTGGACCAAACGCCGGCCATACAGTTGTGCATAACGGGCGCGAGTACAAGCTTCGGCAAATACCTTCAGCATTTGTGAATAAGGGGGCTCTTCTTCTAATAGGACCAGGAGTGCTGGTAAACCCCGAGGTTTTTCTCTCAGAGGTTTCAAGTACGGGGACGGAGGGCAGGATCTTCTTGGATAGACACTGTGGCATCATCGAACCCGAACACATACAAGCGGACCAGAGGAGCAAACATTTACAGGGCAAGGTTGGCACAACGGGGACGGGCACAGGTCCAGCTAATGCTGATAGGGCCCTTAGAAGACTTAAGTTAGCTAAAGATATCCCCTGTCTTGCTAAATATCTCGAGGACGTCCCTCTTTTAGTCAATGAGGCTATAGATTCCGGAAAGAACGTCTTAATTGAAGGTACGCAGGGAACGTTCCTTTCTCTATGGCATACAGACCACTACCCCTATTGCACCTCGAAGGATACCACCGCCTCGGCTATCTGCTCCGATGTGGGCGTCGGTCCAAAGAAAGTGGACGAGATCGTAGTTGTCTTCAAGTCCTATGTGACTAGAGTGGGGGGAGGACCTCTGGAGGGTGAATACTCGGTGGAGGAGGCTAAAAGAAGAGGCCTCTATGAAGTAGCCACGGTCACCGGAAGGGTTAGAAGAGCGGCGCCCTTCAATTTCAAACTAGCCAGAAGAGCGGTGATGCTAAACAGCGCTACACAGATAGCGCTCACGAAACTGGATGTTCTCTTCCCTGAAGTTAAAGGGGCCACAAAGCCGGATGCACTCACAAGAGAGGCTAGAGATTTTATCGAGAGAATTGAAGAGGAGGTCGGCATCCCTGTTACCTTGATAAGCACTGGGCCAGGTTCTCTTCACATGATCGACCTCAGGAAAGAGAAGCTTTGAATGGTGATAAAAGAGGGACATGCGGCCGCCGGGATTTGAACCCGGGTCTTGGGCTCTCCCCCCAAAGATGGAGGGCCCACATCCTGTCCAGGCTAGACCACGGCCGCGCAAGACTTTCATTCAATTTAGCTATTTTTAACCTTTACGGCCTGTACTCCTTACCGCTTTTTATTATTCCGTACCCTATCAGCCTCCATCTCCCGCCTATCCTGGTGGATATCGCCGTTCTGTGCCCTATGTCGCTGCATATAGGTATCTTCAACGTGAACGTGTAGAGATTGTTTCTAACATCCTTGACTATGGCTGGCACAGTGGCCGTTCCGACGTTCATCTGGATGAGCCTTCCTTTCTCGGGAGGGGTGACCTTTAGCTCCTCTTTGAAACCGACTATCCTCTCAAACAGGGTGACTTCTAAATCTATCTCCGAGAAGACGGGGGGTAGCTCATTAACGAGACCAACGACATTACCCTTCATTCCGTCAGCCTTCGTCAATGCTGGATCTAACTTAGTTCCAACTCCTATGAGCCCCCCTGGTCTGGCCTCCTCTAGATCAATGTCCTCAGACTTGAGACTCACTATCTCGGTCGTAAGTGGAATGTACTTGCCCTTAAAGTAGGCACCAGGCCTTATTTCTATCTCATCACCTATCCTAAAAACCCCTTGGGATATTGCTCCACCTAAAACTCCTCCTTTAAGCTTGTCCGGTGGAGTTCCTGGTTTATTTACATCAAAGGATCTGGCCACGAGCATTTGAGGGGGCTTGCTCGGATCCCTCTCCGGGGGTTTGAATCTACGTATCATTTCCCTTATCAAGTAATTTATATTTACGTTATGAAGCGCCGAGACCGGTATTATGGGGGGCACATAATCAAGCTCCCTCTCCAAGAACCTGACTATTCCCTCGTAGTTCTCTACGGCCTTTTCTTTACTCACGAGCTCAACTTTGGTCTGAACAACGATTATATTTTTAATTCCCATAATTTTTAGAGCCGCGAGGTGTTCTCGGGTCTGGGGTTGGGGAACTGGCTCATTTGCGGCAATCACTAAGAGCGCTGCATCCATGAGTGTTGCTCCTGAGAGCATGGTGGCCATAAGGGTGTCATGGCCAGGACAATCCACGAAGGATATCTTTCTTATGAGGATGGTCTTACTTCCGTCGTAGGGACATATCCTGCTCGTTGTGTAGCAGCGCGGCTCTTCACAGCTGGGGCATTTCCTCAACTCAGCATTGGCATATCCCAGCTTTATAGTAATTCCCTTCTTGAGTTCTTCACTGTGTTTTTCAGGCCAAACTCCCGTGAGAGCCTGCACTAAGGTTGACTTTCCATGGTCCACGTGACCAGCAGTACCGACATTCATCTCGGGTTGTCTTCTCTCTTCATCCTCCAACTAATTTCACCCTGACTCCTCTTCTCCCTCTTTTTCACCAAATAACTGCTCTAGCGGGACCTTACCGTACTCGACCACAACCATATTAACCTGCTTGGTGGCGTCGCTTATTATATTACCTCTAACAAGCTTGGATTTTCTTTCACCTTTTCTTGTCGGATGGAAACCAGGAGGCCCCGAGAGGATCACCCTGACCTTCCTTGTTCCGTGTACGGAGGGGTGCATAGGAAATCCATCTACGTCAGTTCCTCCAGTTATCTTGAGTTTATAACCTTCTAATCCTAGCGGATCCCCAGCGATGACTTCCCCGATTCTCCTCCCTATGAGGTGAGATGAAGCCTCATCACCGAGCTTAACGTGGTACGTCTTACCACTTTTTGGATCGGCTACGTCCAGCACGATCTCAACCAAGTCTTTCTCCCCCTCAAGGCTTTTTGAGGTTATCAAGAGAGTTGCTAGGTGGTAGTATTAAAAGGTTAAAGGCCTTTCCAGAAGATAAGAGAACGAGCGTTCGAGGCTTCTCTCCCGTCCCCGTACCTTTTCTCCTACTGAAGACCCCCGTATTTTATCAGAAGGATCTTCCGGTATAGCTGCTTCTCAGCATCGCTGAGCTTCGAGAAGAATATCTCTCGAGTCTTATCGTCGGTAATGTTCCTAACATCCGTGAACAAAGATCTTCCCTCCTTGACATTTCTTCCGACTACCCCTCCTTTAATAGAGATAGCCACCCTGTCACCCGTTTTTGCCTCCGCCCTCCTCGCTCCCTCCTGCTGTATCTCCAATATGTATCCCACTCTTTTTCCCTTCTCGTTTATGAGATAATACCCTGGTAGTATTCTTCCTAAAACCACCTCAACGCCCACTATGGCTGGGTTACTATTTCTGAAAACCATTCCGGGAAGAACTTTGACTTCCGCTGGGAACGTCACGGAGGCCAGCACGCGCTCCTCTATCCTCCTCTTCACCTCCTCAAGATGCTTCTTAAATCCTTCTATTAATTCATATATAACTTTACTTTGTATTATTTTTATCTGTCTCGAGGATGCCTCCTCCATGACCTCTGGGGGGACTCGGACGTTAAATGCCAGAATTACGGCATATTTCTCATCCTTTTCTCTTATGACCGACGCCTCAAAGACATCACTTCTGGTGACGTCTCCAATATCGCCTCTTCTGATCGGTATGTCCTCCCTCGTAAGTTGGTTTACTATAGCCTCCAATGAGCCCAATGTGTCCGCCTTTATTATGACCCCCACTCTGTCGGATCTTATCAGTATTGCTTCGATCTCACTGCGCAGTTGCTTCTTGATCTCGTTTATCTCATCTTCTGAGGTCACAACATAAATGGGGGCCCCCGGTATCACCTTATCTA
>CAZGKA010000136.1:0-2778 GCA_964525965.1 uncultured Nitrososphaerota archaeon | reverse complement strand
CATCCCAACAACTTGACCTACACATGCTCCTCTCTCCTCGCGGGTCTTGGATTTTATTTCGAGATGTCTCAAAATATGAAACAGCCCTACAGGAACCTCACCACGATCTCACAGTACGGATCTCCCTTCCCGACGCACCTGACCTCCTCAGCTCTGGTCTTCCTGCCGGTCGCTTCAGCGAGAACTCCAGCGAAGATTCCCTGAATCAGGTAGCAAACATCCCTTCCGATCTCCCCGTACTCCTCCCCATAGCTGTGACTTATTCTTACAATAATGCCCTCTCCACTCATCGAGAGAAGCTCTGTCTCCCCCCAGGCGGCTCTGTTAAACAGGTTGATGAACGCCATCACGGCATCTTTCTCCGTCAGGTTTGGGTTCTCCTCCTTCAGATTTCTGACGCCGCGGGATCCGCCCATGTAACCCACTCTGTAGAAGAGGGCCTTGGCCGAGCTCTCCCCCATGATCCTAGCCATGTCCCGCTGGAGGTCTGCCATGAACTTTTTGGTGACCAGCATGAAGGGAAGAGGATATCCCTTCAGGTACACGCTACCGCTCCTGTAGGTAAGGTCCACCGAAGAGTCTGACATGATATCCCCGCGTAATTTTAATCATGTCTACTTCATTTTTAAGTCGATCGATTGATCGTTGCATGTCATCCAAAAATGCCGCGAAGATGCGACCGAATTCACAACAAATTTAGCACCCGTTCGGCTACTAGCTAATCTCTCATGGGAATCAACTGATCTCCACAGGGACTTAACCGAGGCGTCGTGGCGATGAACAGATTGCGTATTTCCAAAGCTTCAATGAGCGCGTCTGTATTAGTTCTCTGAAAGATCATTTCACCTGAATATTCTTTTAAGCGTTGGGGACGCGTGTACGTAAGCTATAGCCACGGGGGCTTGAATTGCTGGCACGAGAGCAGGCACCAGAGCTGCTCCAGGACCGAGGGACATCACAGCTATGGCTGCAGCGACGCTCTGATTTTTGGTAGCTGATATGAACGCTATGGCCTCATGCTCCTCATAGCTCAAGCGGAGGGCCTTATCCACAGCTGTTATGATCCCCAAGAGTATGAAGAGCATCATGGCCTGGAGTCCGATCACCGTTAGGGTCAGGTGCGGAAGACTGACCATCATGAAGGCCCTGCTGGCCGACAGGACGCCTATCAGAACCAGCATGAAGAGCATGGTGGCCAGCGACAGATGGGGCTTCAGGGAAGTCTCTAAGCTCCTGATAAGCTCCTTCTTCAAGGTTCTTATCTCTTCCTCCAGCTCTTCTACAAGATCTCCCCTCTTCTTAGCTTTTCTTCTGTGATGCTCCAGCCTCTTGGAGACCTCATGCCTCACGGCGAGGTGCCTAGTTATCTGTCCTAAGATGAACGGGATCACAAGCGTGTACATGAGGGCCCTCATCACCTTGTCCAGAGGGACTTTCACCGATGATGCGGACGAGTAAACGCTTAGATATCCAGGAACAGCAATAAGAGATCCGAACAGACTGAAAACTGCTAGGACAGTAGCTAACTCCACATCTCCATCCACCAGAAGCACGTATCCTATGGAAGCGCTTGAGGCGGGGACCACGTTGGACACCACGTACCCCACAGCGACCTCCGCATTGGGCACCGCTGACGAGAAGGCCATGGCCAGCAGGGGGGAGAGCACAAAGATCATCAGCATGGACAGGACTATGGCCCTGGCCTTCCTGGCGGCCACACCCAGCCTCTCCACCTTGAGCTGTATCATCGATGGGTATATCGTCAGCATGGCCAGGGACACTATCAGGTTTCTCACGAGCAGCTTGTGTGTTCTGAAGAAGACCTCGTACCTGCAGCCCACAGCTATACCCACCGCTATCGCCAGGACGGAGTACAGTAGCAGGAACCTCTTCACGTGTCTGGCAGCTCTAACGACAGATCCTTCAGAGCCCATCTTCGATCTTCTTGACTGACCAGTCAGTTAATTAAAAACTTTACCTCACCTCGATCGAGCCCCGTGACCGTCGTGGCGCGCTGATGGGGAGCACAGGAGGGGCTTACCTTCCTTCACATCCTGCAGGGCAGCCGATCCATGGAACATTCTGAATATCTCCCTCCAGCATCTTTAAGGGCCGAGGCTCGTGCCAGTGCTGGAGGCACATTGTTTTTAGCTTAACGGGAGCGAGGTGTCTGGGTGTCCCCATTGACTGAGGGCGAGGCCAAGGAGACCAAAGAGAGGATAATAAAAGCTGCTATGAAGGTCTTCGCCAACTACGGTTACTTCAGAGCTCCGGTCCAAATGATAGCCAAGGAAGCAGGCATATCCAAAGGCTTGGTCTTCTGGTACTTCGGCTCAAAGGACGAGCTGATAAAAGAGGTCGGTAGGAGGGGACTGCCCCTAGATGTGATGGAGTCCTGTCTGGACGAAGGGTTTGAGGGAAGGGATCTGCTCAGGAAGCTTGCTGAGAGGTACATAGAGAAGTACTCCAACAAGGATATGAGGAGCCTTCTTCTACAGACCCTCGCCCTCGAGGAGGAGTATCCAGAGATAAGGGAGAGGATAAGGGAGATGTGCGACGACCTGACCAGGAGGGTCGCTGAGAAGGCGTTCGGCAGCTCGAACGAGAGGACCTTCACCCTGGTGAGGATCTTCCTCGGAGGTCTCATGTGCTACGTGTTGAGGCCGCAGAGCGTCCCCAGGGAGAGGTACATAGAGGTTCTGCTTGATTCGGTTATGTCCATTGATAGTAAGTGAGCCACTTATCTTTGAGGGACAGTCATTCGAACTCTATCGTGGC
>CAZGKA010000135.1:0-5972 GCA_964525965.1 uncultured Nitrososphaerota archaeon | reverse complement strand
ACTTAGATCTCCCGGACATCCAAAGAGCGAAGGGCCTGTATATCGCGTGGGCGAACTTCGTGAAGGGAGCCGCTATCAGCAGATCAAAGACCACGATCAAGTGCATGGAGAACATGGTGTACGCCAGAAATGCCGAGTTAGTGAGCAGGGCGAAATCCAAGATGAAGCCGGTCACTCCCGCCAGCAGTATGAGGGCCAAGAAGGTCCAGTCCATGAAGTCGCTGTAGGAAGCAAACGGCTCCCCCTTTCTCATCCTCTTAGCCGCAAAGTACACCGCTCCGACGAGGAGGAGGATCCCCCCGACGGACCCTATCACTATAGCAACGAGGCTTCTGGTTCCTAAGATGAAGTTCACTCCCGAGGCTATGAACAGCAGAAGGAACCCCCAGAACAGGGACATGTGGGTCAGGAACCTTGCCTTGCTTTCACACTTTGTATACCTCCTCTGGTAAGCCACTTCGTTTATGATCACCTTTATCAGGCCTGATAACCCGCTGCTCTTGGCACCGTTCTGGGAGAGGTGTCTGTGCATTATTGCTAAGTTCACCAGGGCCCCGAGAAGGACTATTATGCCGACAGCTATTCCGGCGTAGTGTATTGTTTCCTTGGGAAGCAGGGAGAATATATCGACCGAGCTCATGTTCGGGGTCCCTCCGAACAGGGTCATCAGGAACCCAGCTATCAGCGTCAGTACTATGAAGACCAGAGGGGCCCCTACCTTGGAGTAGAAGACCTTCGCCACCTTGCCCGGCGAATATTCAGCGATGGCGTACCTCCTAGCAGCCATCATGAACCCTCCAGGATCCGCCTGTCTCGGGCAGGAGTTAGTGCACTCTCCACAGTAGTAGCAGAGCCAGAGCTCAGGAGAGCCGAAGAGCTTCTTTCTAACCCCCAGAATTGCGTATCTTATGATCCTCCTCGGAAACTCGCGTCCCTCCTCGACCAGAGGGCATATCGCCGTACATACCCCACAACTGTAACAGGCCGTGACGTCAAAAGCTCCATACCTCCTGACCTCATCAATAAGGCTGGGATCCACCTTGGTCACACGATCACCCCTCCACCAGCCTGTACCTGAAGTATCCCTCCTCATTCTTCTCCTCCGGCTCCACAAGCCCGTATTTGTGCATGGTCATGAGGTGCCAGAAGACCTCGTCCTTAGGGATGCCCGTCGCCTCCGCTATCTCCGGGACCGTCTTAGGACCATCCTTCAGGGCTTTAGTTATGGCGTTCTGAACTTCCCTGCTTCTCCTCATAAGCTCTATGTTCTCCTTGGAGGGTTTGAGCCCTAACTCGTTCCGGAGCTGAACAACCGTGGGCTGCTTCCTCTCGCTCATGTCGCTTCCCTCCCCGCCGCCTTTATCATCTCCTCAACCTGCGTGTTCGTGAGTCCCCTGATGTTTATGGCTCCGCTGGGGCACACCGCTACGCAGGCACCACATCCCTTGCACAGGGCCTCGTTGACCCATGCCTTCTCCCCAAGGTTCTCGTACCTCTTGATCTGAATCGCTCCGTACGGGCACTCATCAATGCATCTCCTGCTCAGGTTGCACCTCTCCGGATCCACGAAGGCCACGAAGGGTTCCAGCTCTATGCGTCCCGAGAGCACCGACGCGGCCGCCTTCGCTGCCGCAGCCGAGGCGGACAGGACGCTTTCCCTTATGTCCTTAGGCCCCTGACAAGCCCCTGCAATGAACATTCCAGCGAGAGTGGTCTCCACGGGCCTGAGCTTCGGATGCACCTCCTGATAGAATCCATCCCTCCCTATGGGGAGCTTCAGGATCTCATTGAGCTTCTCGTTCGGTGCAGGCTCCATTCCCGTCACCAGAACCACGAGATCCGATGGGATCTCCAGCTCCTCTCCTTCGGTGAGAAGATCCTTCACCTTGACCACTGCTTTCCCGTCTGAGGTGAGAACCTCAGGAGGCTGGTTTTCGTCGTACTTTATGAACACGACGCCCCTCTTGCAGGCCTCCTCGTACATGAGCTCGTGCTTGCCGTACGTCCTGATGTCCCTGAACAGGTGGTATAGCTTCAACCCGTTGAACTTATCCAAGATCCTGACAGATAGGTTCATCACCGCGTTGCAGCAGTACCTAGAACAGTAGCTGTTCACCTTCTCCTCCCCTGTCGGGATCTCCCTGCTTCCCACGCAGTAGATGAAAACTACCGTCCTAACGGCTTTGTCTCCGAGCTTCAGCTCACTATCAGATCTCTCAACAAGTTTCATGAACTGAGGAAGCGTTAGGACGCTTTTGGAGCTTCCATACCCGTATTCACCCTGCTTCGGCTCATAGGGCCTGAAGCCGGTGGCTGTTATTATGGCGCCGACCCTCAGCCTCACTATTTGCGCCTCGTCATCCAGTTCTATCTGATCACAAACCTCAGCGCACCTCCCGCACTTCTCACAGTTCCTCCAGTCTATGAACGGGACGTCTGGGTAGGCTCCGGGATAGGGCGGCGCGATCACAGCGCATCTACTGGTCAGTCCGAAGTCGTACTCGTTGGGCACCTTGACGGGACAGACCCTAATCACCCTCTCGAGGTCCCCGCACTTCCCCCTGAAACCCCGGGGCCTTACCTCGACCTCAACCTCGAAGTTCCCTATGTACCCACTCACGGATCGCACTTCAGCGTTCGTGTAGATGGCCACGTTGTCTCTGTTGAGAAGCTCCTTCAAGATGGAATTAACGATCTCCCAACCTTTCCTTCCGTATGGGTAAACCTCCCAGAGTTTAGCAGTGTTGCCCCCAACGAAAGGTTCTCTTTCCACGAGATAAACGTTTAAACCCATCCTCGAAAGATCCAGAGCAGCTCTGAGCCCGGCTATTCCTCCCCCAATAACTAGAACCGATCGAGTTGCCTGGACCTCTATCTTCTTCAGGGGTTCAGCATGCCTGAGATAGGCCACCGCCATTCTTATGTGCCTTATCGCCTTTCTGGTGGCCTCAGATGGATCGTTACCGTGGGCCCAGCTCACCTGTTCCCTTATGTTGGCGTGATAGTACATGTACGGGTTAAGCCCGGCTCTGGTGACAGCCCCTCTGAAGGTGAGCTCGTGGAGTTTCGGCGAGCAGGAGGCTACCACAACAGCATCCAGCTTTTTCTCCTTGATGTCCTCCTCTATCATCTTCTGACCAGCATCAGAACACATGAACATGAAGTCCTTGGCCACCACAACGTTGGGCTCCTTGCTTATGACCTCGACAACCTTTTTCACATCGACGACGTCGGATATGTTACCACCGCACCAGCAGACGTAGACACCTATCCTCCTGTCGGAGCTCATGCCCTCACCTCTTTCAGATAAGCTGCCACCTGGGCGGCGGCAGCGCCAGCTTCAAGAACAGTATCCGGAATATCCTTCGGCCCTAGCACACATCCAGCAGCGAAGACGCCCCTGACGCTGGTTTCGACGGGACATGTGTTCTCATCTCTAGACTTTATCCATCCAAACTCGTCTTTCTCCAGAGTTTCTCCCTCAAAGACCTCAACTATCTTTGAATTAGGCCTTAAACCGACAGATAGCACGACCAGATCGTGAACGGCCTTGCTGATCCTGCCTCCGTTCTCTATGTCCTCATACCAGACGACTAGCTCATTGTTCTCGGTCTCCTCGATCTTGGCTATACGGCCCTTTACGAACATCGCCCCCATCGCTCTGGCCTGCTGATAGAACTCCTCGAACCCCTTCCCGAAGGCCCTTATGTCCATGTAGTATATCGTTATGTCCGCCAAGGGCAGGGCTCCCATGAGCAGCTGGGCCTGCTTCACAGAGTACATGCAGCACACCTGCGAGCAGATGGGGTTGTCGAGGGTTCTGTCCCTCGATCCCGAGCATAGAACGAAGGCTATGCTGCTCGGTTCCTTTCCATCGGACGGTCTGAGAACTGCGTTGAACGGTCTCGTGGGAGCTAGGAGTCTGTCCATCTGCATGGCTGTTATCACATTCTTGAACCTTCCATACCCGTACTCCTGCTTCCTCTCGATGGGAAACAGCTCGTAGCCCGTGGTGATAAGAACAGCGCCAACCCTGACGTTCATCACCCTAGGCACTTGGAGGAAGTTCACGGCCCCGACAGGACAGGTCCTCTCGCACTGCCCGCAGAAGATGCAGTGGTCTAGGTCTATAACGGCCTTCTTCGGGACGGCGGTGTCGAAGGGTATGTAGGCAGCCTTTCTCCCCCTCAACCCAAAGTCGTACTCCTTCGGGACTACGACAGGGCAGACCTTCTCGCACTGCCCGCAGCCAGTACAGCTCTCCTCCACAAACCTGGGCTTGATCAGGATCTTCGCCTGGAAATCGCCCTCAGAGACCTTCCTGATTCTAAGAACCTCCGAATAGGTGAGGAGGGTTATGTTCGGATGATGAGCCACGGCGGCCATCCTGGGGGTGGATATGCAGCTGGCACAGTCCAGTGTGGGAAACACCTTGCTGAGAAGGAACATCTTGCCCCCGACCGAGGGCTCCTTCTCCACAAGCAGAACCTTGAACCCCATGTCAGCCAGATCGAGGGAGGCAGACTCTCCTGCTATTCCTCCCCCCACGACCAGGACATCGTAAGACTCCCCCTTCTCCTCCTCGACCGCCTTCTTCAAGATCTGATCCATGACTCCCAAGAGATCACCTCCTCGCCGGTCCTAACTTCTCCAACTCTCTGTAGAAGTTGTGCATGTGGTTCGTGAACGGCTCCCCGCAGACCGAGCAGATGGCCGCCATCTTGATTCTCTGAGGCTCTATTCCCTCCTTTTCCGCTAACTTCAGAGCTTCATCTATCCTCTTAGCTGTTCTGTCGGTGCAATCTCTGAGATAGGGGCAGTCGGTTCCATCTGCAGCCACGAACACGCCGTCAAATCCACTCTTCAGCGCTAAAACTATCCATTTCGGCCTCACCATTGAGGAGCATGGCAGCCTGATTATGGACGTGGTTGCGGGATAGTGCAGGTGCTGTAAACCGGCGAAGTCTATGCCTACATCGGATATCAGGTTGGTGGAAAAAATTAGGATCTTGGGCCTGAAGGAGTTCCTGCTCGTTGGAGCTCCCCTCCTTCTTTCACTTCTTCCTCCTCACGAATATCCTGAAGTACCCGGGCTCCTCGAGGGCACCTAAGAACTCATGTCCTACTTTCTTAGCCCAGAGGGGCAGGTCCCTCTTGGTCCCCGGGTCTGAGGAGAGAACCTCCAGAATTCCATTGACAGGAACCTCCGCTATGGCCCTCTTGGCCGCTAGAAGCGGACCAGGGCAGGAGGTTCCCCTAGCATCCACAGTCTTATCGGGTTTCAGGTTTCTGAGCTCCTCCTCGGATAGGGTCAAGTCATAACACCTCCCTCATATGAACAGGTTTATCTTGGCTTCCTTCATCTTGTCCAGCCACTCTCCAGCGCCTATGATCTCATCCACCATCTCTAAGTCCTCTTTCTTTACGTCCCAGATCTTAGAGGCTGCTGAACAAGCGTAGATCTTGACTTTGCCGACCTCTCTGGCCTGTTTCAGCATCTCAAACCACGGAGGGATGTTGGCCCTCTTTATTCCCTCAACTACCTGAGGTCCAAGCTCTTTGAACTCTATCAGGTTCATGTTCTTGTTTATGACGTCCTTCTTGAAGGCGTAGACTCCCCAGAGCTGGAGGAAGATCTCAACTTCCATGTCCATTGCTGCGGCAGCGCTCACCAAAACAGCCATACCCGTTAACCTGTCAACGCTGCCGGTCGCAACGGTTATACACATCTTGTCCGCCAAACTGGTCACCTTTCTCCCTAGGCATAGCTATAAAATTTAAGTTTGATTATAATTTTAAGAAAAAAGGAAAAAAGTATGATCTAATGAAGCCTTTCAGTGAATCCCACATACAAGTTCTAAATTAGAACTAATAACAACTTTTTCGTCGTGTTTCCCACCAGCTGTGAGAAGGGAATATAGGTTCCGAAAATTAACCTACAATAATACTAAAAATAATTCTATTAACACTGC
>CAZGKA010000134.1:0-4839 GCA_964525965.1 uncultured Nitrososphaerota archaeon | reverse complement strand
GACCTCCAGCTCAATCCCAGCTCATCGGCGTAACCTCTGGCGGCGAGAACTTCTCGGTGTGAGACCCTTCTCCTGAGGAGAGGATGCCTGTGGGCTTTGTACTCCGGCCTGTATTGACCCATAACGTTAACCAGCACATTTGGGGTGTTCTCCTTGATCCACCTGAGAATGGGTATTGTGCAACACTCGAGATGGCCCGGAAGGACCAGGTGTCTGACGAGCATCTCGCCGCCGAGCTCGTATATTCTCTTTAAGTTCCTCGTGAGGATCTCTCTGTAATTTCGCGCCCCGCTGAGCTCTATGGCATGATCGTCATCCCAGTACTTAAAGTCCGGAAGCCAGAGATCCACCACTCCCACGAGCAGTTCGAGGGCCTCGGACGTCAAGTACAGGTTCGAGTTCCATATGATGGGGAGCCTTCCTGTGTATGCTCTGAGCGCCCCGAGTATCGTGTGGATGTTCGGCGTGGGATCTCCCCCCACCAGATTTATGTTTATTGCTCCTCTCCTCTCCAACTCATGCATTATGGATGCCAGTTCATGAGGTCCTACACTTATTCCTGATTTGGGATTTCTGGAGATATCCCAGTTCTGACAGTATATGCAGTGAAAGTTGCATCCGGAGAAGAAGATCGTTCCCGACGGAATGAGAGGTTTTTCCTCACCAAAGTGAAGGAAAGCGCTCGCTACTCTCGATGTATAACCTACTCCACAGACTCCTGTAGATGTCCTCCTGTCGACAGCACATTTCATCTCACAGAATTTACAGCTCTCTACTAATTTCTCAGCTATCTTATACTTCAAGTCAAGTAAAGAGAACTTGGGGGTCTCCTTGAGGATCTTCCGATGCTGACCCTCCCTTACAAGTTCAAGAAGATCCATTGTCCTCCTTAAGTTCTCCTCGTAGGGGTCGTTCTCCTCGGATGAAGGCATGTGCTTTGCGAGAACAAATAGAGGAATTTCCTCGCCACGTGCTACCTTGAGATATCTCCTTATCAGGTCTAATTCTTCCAGGCTCATGTCAGAGACCCTTGGGGGGCCGCCATGGAGTCCTGCTGCGCTCAAAGGAGGGGTTACGGCAGCTAAGACGGGGTCCAATACTTGACCCCTCTCCCTCCCCCAAGGGGTACTAGCCCCCCTGATTCGGCGGGGAGGATGTCCTCCCTGGGCGGCCCCCAATAAATATTAGGCTGCACGGAAATTAAAGTTTTACCGAGACAGGACTGACTGAAGGGTTAAAGTTAATTCGGTCCAGTGCACAAGTTGTTTAGGAGGTCATCGATGAGGCTTGATAGAACCCGCTTCGGGCCTGCTGGCTTTCCTATAGATGCAAGTCGTGACGAGGCCTTTAAGTACCTGAATAGCGTGGGTCTGGACGGGATGGAGTATCAAGCCGTCAGGAGAGTCCCCACCAACGAAAAGGTTCTCGGATCCATCAGAGAGGAGGCAGAGAGATATGACATACTTCTCACAGTGCATGCTCCCTATGCGATAAACCTAGCTGCAGAGACTGAGGAGAAGAGAAAAGCCAGCATCATGAGGATAATCGCCGCTGCGGAAGCGGCTCGCAAGATGGGAGCTCTTCACGTAACGTTTCATCCTGGATACTATCTGAAGAGAAGCCCTGAAGAGGCTCTAAAAATTGCGATAGAGTCGTTAAGGGAAGTTATAGAGGAGATGAAAGCTAGAGGGCTCGATCATATAGAACTGGGTCCTGAGACCACGGGAAAGCCTAACCAGCTTGGATCCCTAGAGGAGGTCATGGTAATGGCGGAGGAGTTGGACAACGTCTTGCCTACGATAGATTTCGCGCACATTCATGTGAGAGAAAAGGGGGGACAGATAAGGTGCAAGGAGGATTACCGGAGGATAATTGAGGTCCTCGAGAGAAGGCTCGGGAGCGCTGACGGCCTTGTTATACATTTCACCGAGGTCGAAGCTACCTCAAAGGGATATGGTGAGAGGAGGCACCACGAGCTCGGATCAGGGTATGGGCCTGACTTTGAGCCGTTGGCTGAAATAATGGTTGAGCTAGGAGTTAAATGGTTTGTAGTCTCAGAAAGTCCTATCTTGGAGAGAGATTCTATTAAGATGAGAGAGATCTATAAGAGAAAGCTCTCAGAACCGTAAAGAAAGTTTTTATATCTTACCAAGCCCAGGAAAGCTGGGGAGCCCGGGTGGTGTAGCCCGGCCAGCATAGAGGCCTGTCGAGCCTCAGACCCGGGTTCAAATCCCGGCCCGGGCGTTCTCTTATTTTCCCAGTGAAAAATTAAGGTAAGCATCCATCACCACTGGCTAAATGTTCTAATCCCAAGATCTGTCGGTGAACTTACTATTTAAGATATTTTATGAGGTTCCGCTTACCTACGCAGGGGATTTCGTGATGAACAGCAGGGTCCGCAGATACAGATTGACTTCGAAGGAGAGCAAGAAGATAATCAGAGAGGTTCTGGAGAAAATTCCTACAATGGATAATATCTTCACAAAGAGGAAGGTTTCCCTCGAGGTTATTGATCTGGAAAGTGCCCAGCTCTACTTGTATGAGGGCATCCCGACTATCGTGAGAAAGGAGGGTTTTTTCGTTCCTTTTATAGAGAGGATAATTGATAGTAGTGTAAAATTGCCTAACGTCGTAGTTGACTTAGGGGCTGTTAAGTTCATAGCTAAAGGTGCGGATGTCATGGGTCCAGGAATTGTGGAGGCAGATGAGGAGGTCTCGGAAAACAGGGTTGTTTCCGTTGTGGACGAGAAGTATAAGCACCCCATAGCTGTTGGTATCGCTCTAAGAGACTCCAGAAGGATTAAAACCAGAGGCAAATCCGTAAAAAATATACATCATGTGAACGATAAGATTTGGAAATTTATCAAATCAAGCCTGTAGGAAACCGAGGAATGCCACGGTTCCTGTGGCTTTTGAGTTAATTTTTTTAAAAGAAAGTGTCACAAGTTTATCATGAGGGATTTTCATGAGCAGGAAGGCTCATCCGCTAGATCCATTGTTCCGCCCCAAATCAGTGGTCATAGTCGGAGCTTCAAAGACCCCAGGTAAAATAGGGCATGCTCTTTTGACCAACGTTCTCAGATATGGATTTAAGGGCCCTGTTTATCCAGTGAACCCCAAGTACGACGAGATAGAGGACCTGAAGTGCTATCCCACTGTGTTGGACATACCGGGGGAGATAGATCTCGTCATAGTAGCGATACCGGCAGAGAGCGTCCCTAAAGTCATAGGAGAGATAGGGGCTAAGGGAGGAAAAGTAGCTGTTGTGATCTCGAGTGGTTTCAAGGAGATTGGGAGAGAAGATTTAGAGAACGAGCTTCTCGAATATGGAAGAAAGTACGGAGTGAGAATCCTCGGACCCAACATATTCGGTGTGGCCTATACGCCCGAGAAACTAAACGCCACATTTGGCCCTACTGAGGTCAGAGAGGGATCAATAGCCTTCATAACTCAATCAGGAGCATTGGGAATAGCTTTAATGGGATGGACAATCGTGGAAAAGATAGGGCTCTCTGCTCTCATAAGCGTGGGTAACAAGAGCGACATAGATGACGCTGATCTTCTTGAGTGGCTTAAGGACGATCCATACACCAAGGTTATATTGATATACATGGAAGGCGTCAAGGACGGACGCAGGTTCCTGAAGGTCGCCAAGGAGGTGTCCAAAAAGAAACCAATAGTCGTCATAAAAGCAGGAAGAACTGCTAGAGGAATGAAGGCGGTGTCCTCTCATACAGGATCGTTGGCGGGTATGGATAGCGTTTACAGTGCTGCCTTCGAACAGGCAGGTATCTTGCGAGCCAATAATGTTGAGGAAGCCTTCGACTGGGCTGTCCTGTTCTCGACAGGAAAGGTTCCCCTAGGGGAGGAGACCGTTATAATAACTAACGGAGGGGGAGTCGGCGTTCTAGCTACGGATGCTTGTGAGACCAACGGAATTAAACTTTTAGATCCTCCGGAAGACCTAAAGGAAGCCTTCTCTTCATATATGCCGCCCTTCGGTTCAGCCAAGAACCCTGTTGACATAACTGGGCAGGCGACCCACGTCGAGTTTGAGGGAGCTGTGGAGGCGGCGATAAGGCACGATTCCGTCAAGAACATAATAGTTCTCTACTGTCAGACAGCTGTCTCGGATCCGATAAAACTGGCCGAGGTTCTTGTTAAGCAGAACAAGTCCACAGAGAAGCCCATGGTTGCCTCCTTCATAGGTGGAGAGAAAGTGGTCAAGGCCATGGAGATAATGAGAGAGGGAGGATTTCCAGCCTATCCGACTCCTGAAAGAGCTGTCAAGGCCCTAGCAGCCATGCTCAAGTGGGGAAGGAAGAGAAAACTTCTAGACTGAGCTTAACTGTACACCCCACGTGAACCGATTACAATTTATTTTTATCCCCCCAATACCAACTTTCTTGGTGCAACACATGGGGGAAAATCCTTTACTGTCCCCTCCAGGAAGTAAAGTCCTTCTTCTTGGTAACGAGGCCATCGCCAGAGGAGCGGCGGAGGCCGGCGTTGATGTTGTATCAGCGTATCCAGGAACCCCCAGTACGGAGATAGGTGAAGCCATCGCCTCAATAGCCGAGAAACTTGGGATTTATTTCGACTGGGCCGCCAATGAGAAGGTGGCTACTGAGATAGCCATAGCGGCATCTTGGTCGGGACTTAGATCCCTCACCATGATGAAGCATGTTGGAGTGAACGTGGCGGCTGATGCACTCTTCACGCTCACTTATGCCGGAGTGAAGGGAGGTATGGTCGTTGTTGCCGCTGATGATCCCCAGGCTCACAGTAGTCAGAACGAACAGGACAGCCGCCACTACGCTCTAGCGGCTAAAATGCCGA
>CAZGKA010000133.1:0-4918 GCA_964525965.1 uncultured Nitrososphaerota archaeon | reverse complement strand
AACCATCCCCAATCCTCGTGTTCCTCAGCCCTCAAAATGGGCTCTCCTTCCATCCTAGTCACATATAAAGGTATTATGAACTCGACCTTGTGCTTGCTGTACACGATGCCAAACGTGTCGACGGGGATCAGATCAGAGTTTCGTGGGACAAACCCCGTCTCCTCCCACAGCTCCCTTAAGGCGGCATGACGGGGGGTTTCTCCATATTTGAGTCCTCCGCCCGGTATCTCCCATTTTCCAGCATTAAGCTTCTTCCCAGCCCTTTTCAGTAGGAGAACCTTGTCTTCTCCGTTGACCACGACGGTGCAGGGAACCACGAATATCTTGCTTCTCCTGAATCTCCCAACAACCATGGAAGGACACCGATCACTCTGATCGAGGAGCCTTTGTGTAGATCAATCTGACTATAACCCTGGAGGATCCGCAGTTTTTGCAGTTCTCCCCAGTGAGCTTTCCTACATATTCTCCGTCCTTAAAAGTCCTCTCCATCTTAGTGTTACAGTCCAGACATTGAACTATTGTTATGACGGGGCCGAGAACCCTCTCCTTTGCGAGCTCCTCTCTCATCTTGCTCATGTCTACTATCGCCTTCACGACAAGCATCAGGGAAACCACGCCTATTGTGAACTGGATCATTGAGATCGTATCGGCCCTGCCGTGTGTAGCCATCTCACGAGCTCCGCTCCATATCAAAAGTACCGACACTGCCGCAGCTATGGAGACTAGTGTCGCCCAGATCCAAACGCTGCTAGCTTTCTGCCGCCCGTTCTGCTGGCTCATCTTCAGACCTCCTCCCTGTTTCCTATACCGACGGAGTTACCTATTCCCGCCACCACCACGTAATCTCCAGGGCGTGTCCTGTTGACTATGGCCTCTCTCACCCTTTTAACGACCTCATCGGCCACCTTGGCTATCTCGGGTTTCATTATGGTTATGGCATCCGTCAGGTCCTCCTTTATTATTATTGAGTCTAGGGGTATGCCGTATCTGGCGGCCACGTCCTCTATCTTCCACTTCTCGGGCCCCGGATCTCCTATGGCGGCCCCGACGCCCTCGGCTATCTCAGCGCTGGGCTCCCCCTCGAGCTTAAGGGCGGCGTCTATCATTATTATCCTATGAACTGCCCCGTTTCTCGCTTCTATAACCCGTCTTATTGCCTCTCCAGGCTTGCCAACCTCTCCTCCAGGGCCGTTGGCCTTTATCACCATGACCCTTCTCCCCTCCATCTCAATCTCAGCACCGACCGTTCCGTAGGCCAGCTCCTGTACCTCAGCGTTTCCTATCAGCTTCAAGGCCACCATCGGACCTATGCTGTCCCCGACAGGAGCCCCTCTGCGGAAGGCCTCTCCGGAGGCCCAGTAGGCCTTCGCTATCCTGAGTATCTCCGGGAGGAGCATTTGTATCTGAGCTATGTATATCAGGTTTTGGGTTTTCTTCCCTAGTATGTAGTAGTGCCTGACCACCCTGTATATTTGATCAAGGACTATTATCCCCTCGACCAAGCATCTCATGTTCGCTCTCTCGTGGACCCCTATGCCCGGAAGGAGCCTCGTGAGATGGGCATCTAGGGACTCCCTGAGCTCGTCGAGGAGATGCTCTAATCTTCTCAGAATTCCGGAAGGATCGAGAGATACTGGCTCTATCAAGAAGTATCCCTTTATCCTCTTCAGAGTCTCCTCTATGGCCTTTCTGTCTTTGTTATACCTCGAAGCCTCTTTGATGAAGGAGGCTGATGCGTCGTTGAGGTATCTCTCCAGCTTGAGGAGTGCGTTGTTTATATCGTTCATCCACTTCCAGACCTGAAGCTTGTTTGCGTAGAACTGAAAGATCGCTATGAGGACGAAGAACAAGATCCACTGGAGCCAGTCCTGTGTGTTAGCGAATTGCATGAACTTTATATCCACCCTTCAACACCACCGAAAACTCAACATGGCATCTTCTCGCGCAGTCACTTATAAAATGTTGTTCAGTGACCTCCGATGGGATGTACCTGATCCTAGAGAAGCTTCAGAGGTTTTCCACAGAAGTTGCTGATGGTCGTGTCGTTTGATCAGGGTTAAAGAGATCATTATAATTTAACTCCCTGTCCTGATGGGGGGAGTAAAAATGAAAGCCTGCGGACTCGTCGCTTTCGACTTGGATGGTACCCTGATCGACGCAGAGAGTTCATGGCGTGTCATCCACAGGATGCTCGGAACAGAGAAGCTAGCTGAGGTGAACAGGATCAGATACGAGAGGGGAGAAATTTCCTATGCTGAGTGGGCTGAGCTCGACGTGAAGCTGTGGAAAGGTGTTTCCTTGGGCTCCCTATATGAGAGATTAAGAGCCAGCGTGAAGCCCATGAAGAACATGGCCAAGGCTCTCAGGGAACTTAAATCCATGGGATTTTATGTCGGAGTTCTCAGCGCTGGTGTGGACGTGATGGCTAGGCTTGTGCACGAGATCGTCCCTCTCGACTTTGTAAAAATAAACAGGCTTCTAACAGACGAGAGGGGGAGGATAACGGGGGTCAATGTTGAGGTATGCTTTGATAACAAGGGAGAGGTTCTAGTTTCCTTAGCGCATGAGATGGGTATCCGCCTTGAGGATGTCGTGGCTGTCGGGGATGGAGAAAACGACGTGAGCATGTTTAAGCTGCCCATAGGCCTTAGAATAGCCTTCAACGCCACCTCCCAAGCGCTTACATCTCTGGCCGACTATGTCATATCCGAGAAGGACCTCATGCTGGTGGTAGGTGCCATCAAAGAATGGTTCAAGAGATGTTGAACCAAAGGGACATTAATTTATCTTGATCAACCGCGATCCCTTACTGATGAGCAAGATAAAGGTGTTCAATCTCAGCGATCCCAAGTTAGAACTTGTTGGATCAGAGCTAGCCAATGAAACAGCTAGAAAGATAATAAATGAGCTCTTATCTGGTCCTAAAAGCGCCAGTGAGATTGCTGAGGCCATAGGCTCTCCGATAAACACTGTCATGTTTCATTTAAACAAGATGGTGGAGTCCGGGATCGTCAGGCTGGTAGGGATATCCCCGGGTAGGAGGGGTCAGAAGAAGATCTACGAGCTCACGTCACGCATCCTAATAATAGCCCCTCATGAGGATGAGGCCAGCCTTCTGGAGGAGCTTAGGAGAACAATCAGCAAACTAGAGATACCGCGCTGGAGCGTCGTCAGACCTGTTGTGATCTCGGTGTTGATAGCCTTTCTTCTATGGGGTGTGTTCCTCGGGTCCTCCTTCAGAGGAGCAATGGCGCCAGCTTCTAAAGTTAAAACTCTCGTGATCGCTGGGGAGGCTGCTGGTAGAAAAAACGCCAGCGTGAGAAACACATTTTCGGGCGGGTCCTACAGACAGCCGAATTACGTCATGGTGTTAGTCCTTCTGTTAGCGGCGTCGGTCGCTGCCGCCCTTTGCTCAGTCATCCTCATCAAGAGGCAGGCCCTTGCAGTGAACAAACCCCTTAAATCTTCTAACGTAATTCCTGCAGGCGAGACAGAACAGGAAGCTGACCCTCTTTCCTCTGACGGGGCAGTCAACGGCGTCCTTTGAAAACTTGGAGATCACCTTCTTGCTGAACATTTTTTCCAGTTCTTCCCTCAGCTTCCTCGGAACCCTCTGCGCTCTGCTGAGATGAACTACCTCAACCTCGTATTTGTGGTCCTTTTCGGACATCGCTGACCTACTTGAGAGGGTAGCTTAAAAAGTAATTCGCGGATTTCTGGTCCGTATGGGCGAGATCAGAGCACTTGTATTTGATTTTTGGGGAACTATGTTCGTACAGATAGTGCCTGACGAGGTCTACTACGGAGAGAGGGTCAGGAGAGTTCTGAGGCAATGTGGCATAACTGACGAAAGGATCGTGGAACGAGCCACAAGGGTCTACATGCAGGTGAGAGAGGAGATAGAGGAGAAGCGGAAGAGGACCCTCAGAGAGATCGGAGCCCTCAAGGAAATAGAGGCGTTTTTCTGCAGAATAGGGTTGGACGCTCGCGTAGGGAAGGACCTAATACCAGCTTATTCATGGCCGTTTTTACACTTCACTCTGCGGAGGTGCGGCCTTGATGTACTGTTCGATCTGCGCCGGAGGTATGCTCTGGGGGTGTTATCCAACTCACCCTGCCACCGCATGGTCGTGGAGAGACTTGAAGAGGAGGGTATCAGAGATTTATTCTCGACGATCGTGACCTCGGAGCTCGTGGGAGTGGTGAAACCCCATCCGGACATCTTCAAAGAGGCCCTCAGATCTTTAGATGTTTCTCCGGAGGAGGCGGTGATGATAGGGGATTCCTTAAACGATGATATAGAGGGGGCCAAAAGGGTTGGAATGAAGACGGTTCTCGTGGGACGCTCGAGCTCTTCGCTCTGCGATGCTGTCGTGACGAGTTTTGATGAGCTTCCTGAGGTTTTGGAGGCGATCTCTTGAGGAGATGGTTGTTAGATTTGTTAAAATGTCCAAAATGTGGCCACTACCCGCTGAAGCTTGAGGTATACGCTGAGACCCTCGAGGAGCCCTATCCAGTGACTGGGAAGTTTCCGCTCTGCAAGACCTACTGCGCTTTTGTTGATGGTAATCCTGACGGGAAGAGCTGCCCGGAGTGCATCAGAAGGGAGATCGTGGCAGGAGTACTCATTTGTGAGGCATGTGGCTCTAGATATGGCATAGATCGAGGAGTGCCGAGGCTCTAGATCAGCAAGATTTAATATACCGCTCGATCAGATCTTTAGCTGGATCCAGAAGAGGTCCCTGGGATGGAGGTCTACCTCAAGCTGATCATCGTGGGGTTCCTGTTCATAATAGCCTCTTCGCTCATGCTGATGGTACCAACGACGAGCTCTAAGCCTGTAACAAACGTTTCCTGTGGAGGAGATATCGTGAGATCGGCTGTAAATTACACAGTAAGGGAGGCCATCCTCCTACAA
>CAZGKA010000132.1:0-3620 GCA_964525965.1 uncultured Nitrososphaerota archaeon | reverse complement strand
CACAGTCAGGATCCTCACAGGCCTCACCCTTCCTACCTCAGGGATCGCAAGGGTCGCCGGCCACGACGTGGTGAGGGAGGCCAGGAAGGCCAAGATGAGCACTGGACTGGTGCCCGAGACCTCCAACATATACGCAGAGCTGTCCGTCTGGGACAACGTCATGTTCTCGGGTGAGATCCACGGAGTTCCAAGGAGAGAGAGGCAGGCGAGGGCTGAGGAGCTTCTGGAATTGTTTGAACTTCGTGATAAGAGGAAGGAGAAAGCTGGAAAGCTCTCCAAGGGGCTGAAGAGGAGGCTGTCCATAGCTATGGCCCTGGTGCACGATCCGGAGATCCTCTTCCTGGACGAGCCCACCTCCGGACTGGACGTCCCCTCGGCCAGGCTGCTGAGGGAGATCATAAGGAAGCTGAACAGGGAGGGAACCACGATCTGCCTGACCACCCACAACATGGACGAGGCGAACTCCCTCTGCCAGAGGATAGCCGTGATAAACCGAGGAAGGATAGCGGCCATCGACTCCCCTGAGAGGCTGAAGATGATCGTGAGCAGAACTCACTCGGTGATGGTATCGTTCTCACGTCGATCGGAGGGGTTGAGGACAAGGCTTGAGAGGCTCAGCCGGGTGGAGAAGGTCGTTGAGGAGGGAGATAAGTTCAGGCTGTACACAGGGGATCCTCCCACAGTCCTCGAGGAGGTGTTCGAGCTGGCCAAGAAGGAGGGGTTGAGGATCCTCAGCCTGAACACCTGCGGCCCGAGCTTGGAGGACGTGTTCATGAGGTTGGCGGAGGGGTGATGCGATGGGCTTGAGACTGACGAGGATAGACCTGATATCCTGCTGGGCGATAGCGAAGAAGGACTTCAAGTGCTACTACGCGAGGCCCGGAGCCATACTGTTCGGGGTGATGTTCCCGTTCTTCATGTTCCTCTCCTTCATAGTGGGCAGGAACCTGCCGATCGAGAGGGCGCTCCCCGGCCTCACCTCGATGGTGGTCATGTTCAGCGCTTCCTCGATAGGGCCGTTCTCCATACCACTGGAGAGGAGGTTGAAGACCTTTGACAGGCTTTTAGCGGCTCCCATATCCTTCTACTCCATACTCGCGGGTAAGGTCATAGCGGGGGCCCTCTACGGGCTGACGGTTGGTTCAGTGCCGGTGGTGGTCGGGCTGCTGGCCACAGGAGCCGGCGTGGAGAGGCCCGATCTTCTGATCCTGAGCCTGATCCTCTCGTCGGCCTGCTTCGCGGCGATGGGGGTTATGTTCGCCTCCTTCCCCACCGAATATCCGGGCAACGTCACGATAGCCCTGAACTTCGTCAGGCTCCCCATGATCTTCGTGAGCGGGGTCTTCATCCCGCTTAGCGGAGCTCCTCTCCTGATGAAGGTGGTCTCGCTGATCTCCCCACTGACCTACGCGAACGAACTGACCAGGGCCGCCTTCGGCCTGAGCTCCATGCTGGATCCAATCACCAACTTGCTGGGCCTCTTGGCGTTCACGGCGTTCTTCGTGGTCCTGGGGACTTGGCTCCACAGGAAGTTCATGGAGTGGTCCGAATCTCCCAGAGCTGTGAGGCGGCACGCTGGGACTGCTGGACGCGAGCGAGGTTCAAATCGGGTCAACCGTCCTGATAGGCTTATACGTCCAGCAGGTGAAGGGGGGCGCTCTTCCGGATCCATACTTGGGAACCGCGCTGGAACATCCTAATTCATAACCTCTTTTTTTAATGTAATTGAAGAGGAGGACGCGCGGGGTTTCGATCCATAAGTCGTCCGGGTCACGGAGGTGAGGAGCTCAAGGAGGAGAGGCTGGAGAAGACCTCAACTTCCTTCGATAGCCTACAAATTTTTCAAAAAAGCATATAGAAGTGAAAAACTGAGACAACAGCTTTTTAGAGCTCGCGAATTTCGTCCTCACGATGAATGCTTCTTTAGAACGTATCATAAGATTAATTGAGAGTAATTGGAACAAGAATCTTCGAGAGAGGAACGAGGAGGAAAAACACCTCTGGGACGTCCAGAGGGAGGCGCTGGAGAGGATATACCGCAGGTTGGCAACAAAAAAAGCCGTAGGAATCGTTCAAATGCCGACGGGATCGGGAAAATCTGTCGTTATGGCCTTCACCGTCGGGCTCCTCTCCATGATGAACCTCCAAGAAGAGGGGAGGGACATAGTCCTCGTTCTGGCCCCGCTCAACAGGATAAAGTTCCAGCTCTGGGAACGCTTCGAGGAGGTTCTGACGAGGAGCACATTTCTTAAAGTAGCTCTAGCTGATTTAAGCTCGAATGAAGTAGATGTTCACCCCAAAAACCTCTTTTTGAACGTGCTGGCCATGGAGGGAAGTAGTCTTAAGGAAAAGTTCAAGAAGCTGATGTCCATATGGGCCAGCTATAGGGAAGGGCTACCCTCCGACATCCCCTCCAAGTACAACATTCTCGTCGTGTTCCTGCACCCAATGGGGTTGAGATCACTCTACACCGAGAAGTACCTGTTTTGGGATTTGAAGGAGAGACTTCTAGCCATTCTAATGGATGAAGTCCACTACGGATATTCCGGAGGGGATGGCAGCCGGGTGTCCTACAAGAGTCTCGTGGAGGATCTGCTGGATGAAGTACAGGTAGCGATCGGGTTCTCCGCAACCCCCATCAGGGACAACGCTGTGCTGTTATGTCCCCACGAGATTCTGGACGACTTCTGCGAAGACGCATTCATCTACCGTAAATCGTGCATCGACCTGAGTCTCGAGAGCTGGGGAAAGATCGTGTTGGGGGAACGTCCCATACTCATACCCAAGGTGAAAGCTTACTTCTACAACACCGAGCTTGATTATCTGGACTTTCCGGGGGCGGATCCCAACAAGTTCTGGAACTACGCTATAGAGGATCGAGTCGAGAAGTACATAGAGAAGCTTGAGGAGGTTCTCGGACGTGAAAATGCTGATTTACAGCACTTGAAAACCATGATCCTAGCACCAAACACGAGAGAGGCGGATCTATGGGAGGAGATGCTGAAGGAGGAGTTTCCGGGCGTCGACATACTGGTGGCTCACTCGAACAGGAAGGGTAAAGCTCCGCTGGATGTGATAAAGGAGTTCGTCAACGACCACAACTCCGGCGTGCTGGTGGCCGTGGATATGACCAAGCTGGGCTTTGATGATCCTGATCTGGACCTCTTGGTTATAGCCAGGCCCACCAAGAGCCCAGTTGCATACGTTCAGATGAGGGGCAGGATCACCAGGTGGCCCTCCAGGGATTCGTTCAAGAGGAGGAGAGGATACGCTCTTCTAATCCACATGGCATCAGAATCCCCGCTGGAGAGAGAGGAGGTAATCAGGAGGGCGGAGGAAGCTCTCTGCGAGACGACTGGAATGGATCTAATCCAATCTGAGTCTGAGGAGGTGATACGCGAAGTAGACGCCGAGGTCGAGGTGAAAGGAGGGGAAAGCGCTACCCTGTTCGATGAGGAAAAGCTGAAGGAGGAGATGGTCAGGAAGGTCATAACCCCCTTCATAAAAGACAAGATGATAAGTCTGGTAAAGAGCTCCAAGCTCAGATTCGAGGACGATAGGGTAATATTTGAGGTTTTGGATGGCTTTCCGATCAAGACGGAGCCTCTTCATGATGGCCG
>CAZGKA010000131.1:0-16270 GCA_964525965.1 uncultured Nitrososphaerota archaeon | reverse complement strand
ATGTAGGCAGCCAGAACGCCACTTATAGCTCCGGAAGCCCCTATCACCGGAGTCGTCGAGTATGGGTTAAAGAATAGGTGCAGGGCTAGGGCTCCGAGGCCACATGCGAGATAGAAAAACAGATACCTGATCTTTCCGAACGTAGCTTCCACGTTATCGCCGAAGATGAACAGATACAGCATGTTTCCTCCTATGTGAAGGAATCCTCCATGCAGAAACATAGAGGTGATCAGCCTGTAGGAGTTTCCAACAGGGTCCTCGAGGAAGAGCCTCGGGATGAAGCCGTACTGGTAGATTATCCTATCCCCGAAAATTAGCTCCAGCAAGAAAGCTATGACGTTTATCGCAATGATCGTGTAGCTTACCACGGGCCGTATCCCGCTGGGGTTCTCATCTCTTATCGGAAGCATCTTTCCACCTCGTCCGGGCTCAGTCGACTCTCTTCAGGGCACCCAATGCCCTCTTGCCGAATAATCATCATCGCCAAAAATAGAGATGAAAGGTGGATTTTTAATGGTTAGTGGCTTGTCACTTTCTCGACGAGCTCATAACCTTTCCTAGCGGCCTTTATGTTGACATCGACGAACTTCGGCTTGACCAGCTCCCTTATGCTCCTCTCCAGATCTTCAAGTGGAGAGAGATCAGATACCTTGAGAAGTGCCCCTAACATGAGCATATTGGCGGATACCTTAGCTCCTAACTCCTCCGCTAGATCAGAGGCAGGTATCTTAACGATCTCTCTCACTTTCCCAATTACGGGGTCGAAGAAGGAGATCATCGATGAGTCAGCCAGGACGATGGCTTGATCCACAGGATATTTCTTAGATAGAACGTTCAAGGAGGCTTGGTTCATGACGATCCAGAAATCCGGCCTTCTTACCTTGGGATAATCTATCCAGTCGTCGGAGACGACGACCTCACCCCTCGTGACCCCCAACCTGGCGGCAGCACCGTAGCTGTAGGTGGCAGTGACCTCATATCCCCTGTACATCAGCGCCTGAGCAAGCACTCCACTGGAGAGGACAACCCCCTGTCCACCGAAACCCGAGATCAGGACCTCCTTCCTCATCACAACCACCACACCCCATGCTTCTCCAAAATCTCATCCCTCTTCCTTATTCTATCGTACCATTTAAGCTCCTCAGATCTTACCTCCTCCAATTTCCTTTCATCCTCCTCGGTTATCACCTGTATGGCGAAATCGGGGCATCTGTACTCGCACAACCTGCACACAACACACTTGTCGAGGTGAACAGCTACAGGGAGTCTTATTCCCCTTCTGTTCCTCTCCTTGGAGATCTCGAGCACTCCTCTCGGGCACGCCCACACACAGAGGTAACAGCCTTTACACAGATCCTCACTGATTCTTATTTCCTTGGCCTTCATCTGGACTCACCTCTCGCGGCCTCTATCAGAGCGTGCACTCTTTCAGAGAACTCCTCCCTGTCGGTTCTCTCGAAGAACTCACCGACAACTATCTTTCCGCGGAGCTCCTCTTCACTCATTTTCTCAGCTTTTTCTACAGGAATGGAGTTCTCCTTGAGCCACTCCATGAAGTCCCTTGGATCCGGTCTGCCCAGGATGTACCTCCCGGCGTACGTCGGACACTGGGACACAACCTCCACGACAGCAAATCCCTTATGCTTCATCGCCTTCTTTATGCTGTTCTTAAGCTGCACGAAGTGCCAGGTCGTCCATCTAGCGAAATAGGTAGCACCAGCAGCCTTTACAAGTTCCATAAGGTTGAAATTGGGTTCGAAATTTCCGTAAGGGGTTGTGTTGGTGTATGCATTCTGCGGGGTCGTGGGAGCCACCTGTCCACCCGTCAGGGAGTAGAGCATGTTATTCGCCACGATAACAGTCAGGTCGATGTTCCTTCTAGCTGCGTGGATGAGGTGATTACCTCCTATGGCCATGCTGTCCCCATCTCCCATGGTAACGACGACGTTGAGCTCGGGCCTGCAGACCTTTATGGCTGTGGCTATGGGCAGGGCTCTCCCGTGCAGGGTGTGGAGTACGTCGCACTTGAAGTACACAGGTATCCACCCCGAACACCCTATCCCGGACACAAACACAGTCTTTTCCCATAGATCATCTCCGAGCTCATCGATGGCCATCATAATCGCTCTCTCTATTATCCCTAGGCCGCAACCAGGACAGAAAGCTGTCGGGAGCATCTCGGTCCTCATGTACTTCTTGGCCAGATAGTGAGCGAAATCGGGAGGGCTTCTCCTAACCATGATAATCACCTCGCCACATTCCTAATAGCTATTAGTATGTCCTCCGGGGTGTGCATCTGTCCGGCCAGCTTCGGAACCCCGAGAACCTTTGCTTTTCCCTTGGCGGCCCTAGCGACCTCTCTGACGATCTTGCCCATGTTCATCTCCGGAACTACTACTGCCTTGACCCTCTCCGCGAGCTTCTCTATCATGCTGTCGTGGAAGGGCCAGACGGTTATCATCTTCACAACCCCCGCCTTGATCCCTTCCTTCCTGGCCGCTTTAGCAGCGTTTATCGCCGACCTGAAGGGACAGCCGTAGGCCACCACAGCTATCTCAGCGTCATCCATGAAGTAGAACTCCTCCTTAGCTATCTTCTCGACGTTCCTCTCTATTTTATTCCACAGACGGACTATGGTTCTGGTTCCCACCTCATAACTCTCACTATCTCTGTAACCGAGCTCATCGTGCATGGTGCTCTCTATTATCAGCTTGTATCCCTCACCGAGAGCAGGCATCTCCCTCTGAACATACTCTCCTGGCTTGGGCATGAAGAGCATGAACTCCTCTGGAGGTACAGAGGGCTTCTTCCTCTCAACAATCTCTACATCCTCTCTGACAACAAGAGGCTCCCTGAGGTGGGCTATAACTTCATCCATGAGGAGAATTACTGGAGTTCTGTAGAGCTCTGCGTAGTTAAACGCCATTATAGTGTAATCGAAGGCGTCCTGCACGCTCGTGGGCGCTATGGCTATTATGGAGTAGTCACCATGGCTTCCCCATCTAGCTTGACACACATCTCCCTGCGAGGGATAGGTGACCATACCTGTGGAGGGCCCCACCCTCTGGACATCAGCTATCACCATTGGGGTCTCGGACAGAACAGCATAGCCGAGGCCCTCCATCATGAGGGAAAGGCCAGGCCCGCTAGTTGCTGTCATAGCTTTGAAACCAGCCCACGAAGCACCTATAAGGCTGTTTATTGAAGCCAGCTCATCTTCCATCTGAAGAAATATCCCACCTACTTTGGGAAGTTTCTCAGACATTTTCTCAGCTATCTCAGTGGCTGGTGTTATGGGATATCCCGCAAAAAATCGACAACCCGCCAGTATTGCCGCATCGGTCACAGCATCATAACCAATCATTAACTTTTTTTCCTCTTTCAACGGTGAAGACCTCCCCCGAGGGAACCCTCATCCAGCGAGAAACTAAGAAATACAAAAAGTTAACCTCTTAAAAAGAAGTGCAAATTTTTTAGAGTTCTCCTTATTTCCTGCGCTTTGAAATTGCTTCCGGGTCCGCAACATCAAGCCGTGTTGCTATCCTCACAATCTTTTCAAGAAAAAGCATTAGTGAGTAGGAATTCAACCATTAATAGAAATTTTAGGTAATAAATTTACTAAAGAAAAAACTTATTCTAGCAAATATTTAACACTGTCATACACCTCAAAAATGTCAAGAAAAGAGTTGTCAGAACGTAAGAACTAATAATCTTTCCTTTAGCAGTTTTTAATTATCTAATGTTATATCTTTTTAACCCTTCTACGCTTGGGGAGTGTGTCACCAGCTCGATTCCTCTCTCTTATAAAGAGACTTGAGGCATTTGCAGATGGGCAGCGGAGGGAAACGACCAACGTGATTACAAGGAACGAACATCCAAAGGCGATACTACACTAGTACTGGGGCGCGCCGAAGTTAGAAGATGGTTCTCGGCAGAGCGGACAAGAAATTACTGTAGAACAAAAACATGTCAAAAAGGCGCCCCTGAAATCTAGAGGACTTTCTCTTTTAATCGACCCCTCAGATCTATCTCTCCGGCCCTTATCCTCGAAGACTTTATCGGTTGTCCGTCCTGAGCCAGGATGAGAGGAACGACCACGATATCCAGCTCCTTCTTCCCCAAGGATCTTCTTATCCTATTGGTCTCCTCCGCTCTGTCAGCAGTCTCCTCGGAAACCACCATGGCGTCGGCGTCACATGTGGCGGCAGGGCCTATAGGATCTGTTATCCTGACTATCTCGAACCTGACGCCCAAGCTTCTTAGGAACTCCTCCACTCTATGCTTCCTAACCTCATAGGGTTCGATGAGTTTTCTGAACCTCTTACCATCTAACAAAGGTCCATCGGCGAGACCAACTAACAGCTCGTCTGCTAAATCAGCAGCTACAGTGAGCAGGAGCTTGTGCCCTTTGTGAAGTCGATCGAACGTTCCCCCAACGATCACCCTTCTGTAAGGCTTCTTACTATCTTCAGCACCTCGCAAGCGTGTTTTACCTCCCTAAAAGGAGAATGCCTCGTTTTTACAGATGATCTTTTTCCTCTCAGGACCCTGATAACCTTGATCCCAGATCCATGAAGCGTATCCACGGCCGAGGGATCCGCCGTCACTAGGACACCCCTATTGACATAAATCAGTATTTCCTCCCACGAGCGTAAGCCTATCCAGCTCTTGTGGAACAGGTGATGAAGATTCAGTCTAATGAGCTTCTCCCAATCCTTAACCGCCCTTCCCGTGGAAACAACTCCCAGCTCAATACCCTCATCACGCAGCTTGACTAGAGTCTCAACAACTCCAGGAAGCGGCTCTAGGAAAGCAAACTTAGCGTTATGATAGGCGACAACCCCAGCCGCAACGATCTTAGCTGATTCCTTAACGTGAAGCCTCCTAAGAAGTTCGTTAAAGTGCTCACCATAATCCTCCCCCTTATCCTTGATGACAGATCTCAGCACCTCCATAGCTGTCTCGAAATCCACGGGGAGCCCAGAATCTATCATGGAAAGAACAGCCCTCTCCCTGGCTATCCTTCTCAGGAGAGAGGCGTCGTAAAGGACATCATCAATGTCAAATATAACCAACATCTACTTCACCACCTTACTTAACTTCTCTGGTTTATCTGGGTTCAAGCCTCTTAATATAGATAAGTTGTAGGCCAGAGCCTGTAGAGGAATCACCGTTATTAGAGGAGAAAGCTCCTCCGAGATCCGAGGTATCTTAAGCTCATTCCCATCTTCAAATCCGACACGGATGACAGGAGCCCCATAAGAGCGGACCTTTCTGAGGACCTCTCTAAACCGGCTCGGCAAGATGGCCACAACAGGTGTTTTGTCGGAGACGAGCTGTATCGGGCCATGAAGGAACTCCCTAGCAGCAAATCCCTCATAGTAGAGGTTCGCTGTTTCCCTGAGCTTGAGCGCTCCTTCTAAGGCTGTGGGGTAATTGGCTCCGGATCCAAGCACGAACCCGACGTTCATGTCCTTTACAGCCTCCGCCACCCTCCGAGCTCTATCAAAAACATCTCTGAGAGCCTCTTCCATCTTCAAGTCGACGGACATGAGCTCTGATCTAAGATTCGAGAGATTCTTACCGCAGAACTCTCCTATCTCAATGCTCAGCAACAGAGTAGCAGCAAGCTGGGATGTATAGGTCTTTGTAGCTGCAACGCTTTCCTCCCTACCAGCCTTCGTGACCACAGAGATATCGGAGATCCCGTCCAAGGTGCTCCCCTCGACGTTGGTTATACCGATCACAAGACTGCCTCCTTTCTCCCTGAAGGACCTCACAGCTCTTATTATGTCGGTGCTCTCTCCACTCTGACTGTAGGCAACTAGAGCGGTTCCAGAAAGCTCTTCAGGGAGCCAGGACGGGAGTTCTGATGCTGGTATACACGTGACGCGGCCACCAGCGATCTTCGACATGCTTCTCTGGAACACCAAAGAGGCATGATAACTGGTTCCACTTCCGCTGGCGTAGATGAATTTGTCGGCCAGAGCCTCCGCCGCCCGCCTGACGCTTTCTCCTATGGATTTAATAGTTCTTCTGAAGGCCTCCGGCTGCTCTAAAATTTCCTTCCTCGTTTTCTCTCCTCTACTATCCATCAGACTAAGTTCGAGCGTACATCTTAAATCCTTTCCTCGAGACTCCTCTGGATGCTTAAGCTCGAGAAACCCATATCTTGGCTGGACGGCGTGGACACCTTAACGGGTGTGATAAAACAGAAGGACCATCCTCAGCGGGGAGCCTCCGTAGCCAGAAAAACAATAGTTGTTCCCGGATCTGTGGGATCCACTGTGGGGGCATATACCTTCTTCAAGCTTGTTAGGAACGGCGTAGCTCCTGAAAAGATAATTCTGACCAGACCTGACAGCATAACAATAGGGGCCATCTTGGCCGGGATCGAGGTGGAGCTTTCCGGCAGCAGAGGGGCTAAACTTAAACTGAACGTCGAGGGAGCACCCGATAGGTTCGTGAAGTACCTCGAGAAGGAAGCTGAGATGACTGAAGCGAAGGGATTTACCCCCGTGAGATCTGTTCATTTGTCCGGTATCTCTTATGCCACAATAGGAGAGGCAGGATTGGGATTTCTCAGGGAGATTCATGGGTCAGGGGTTCGCTTTCGCACTCTGACGACCACAAACCCCGCTGGAATGGACCTGAGAAGGTGGAAAGATATGGGAGTTCCGGAGTCCTTTGCTGAGAAACAGCTGGAGATAGTGTCGCTTCTCACAGAGATGGGGGCCATCCCCACCCTGACCTGCACTCCCTACCTCTCCGGCAATCTGCCACTTTTCAGGGAGCATGTGTGTTGGGGAGAGTCGAGCGCCGTTGCCTTCATCAACAGCGTGCTTGGCGCTAGAACTAACAGAGAAGGAAGCATCAAGGGAATTGTGGCTGCTGCTTGCGGATGCGTTCCTCTTTACGGGAAGCACTTGGAGGAGAACAGGCACCCGACCTTGAAGGTCTCCCTGAAATGTGATCTCTCTACTCCTTTGGATTTTGGTCTTCTGGGATTTTTCATAGGCAAGGAGTTTCCAGATGCTGTCCCTCTTATCTCAGGAATTAAAAATGTGGGTCTACCCGAGCTGAAGGCCTTGGGTGCTGGAGGAGCGGCCTCTGGAGGGATAGAACTTTTCCACGTTAAAGGAGTAACTCCCGAGGCTCAACTTTATGAAAAATGCGACACTATACCTACATTGCCTGTCGGCGAAAGAGAGATCCTCTCATTGAAGGACGATTTGAGTACATTCGATTCATCTCCTGATTTGATAGCCCTTGGATGTCCTCATTTCTCAGCAGGAGAGCTTCTCAGATTTATGAAAATGGTTCAAGGAAAGAGAGCCCTTGTGAGGACATGGATATTCACCTCAAGGGCGTTGCTTACAGCGTTTCAAAGATCGGGGCACCTGAGAACCTTAAAGACCTCCGGAGTTGAGGTGTATGCGGACACCTGCATGGTCGTATGTCCGTTAGAGCGTATGGGGTTCAAAAAAATAGCTACAAACTCTCCCAAGGCGGCCAAGTACTTGAGATCAATGAGAGGAGTCGATGTGATGCTAATTTCCTTAAGAGAAATCGCTAACAAGTTCTTTACTTGAGCGGCAGTGTTTGTTTACCTAATCTCCTCTCTCAGACCAGTAGCTGGGGGAGATCCTTCGTCGAAAAAAATAAGAAATATCCTATCGTCCTTCCACAAACCAAAATAAGGGTGTAGGTATGGCCTCTGGAAAGACTGTGGCTATCGTTCTGGTTGTGGTGGCTATAATAGTCGTGGCCGGTCTCGCTCTTACGTTAAAGAAGCCAGCTGAGACACAACCCCAGCCCCAGCAACAGCCTCAGCAGGCAGCTCAAACCACTTCCAAAAAGAAGGTTAGAGTGGCTGTTATATTTGATATAGGAGGAAGAGGAGACCTCAGCTTCAATGATATGGCCTGGTTAGGTGCTGAGAGAGCTAAAAAGGAACTCGGTGTTGAGGTAACCTATGTCCAGTCTCGTACTCCTGCTGACTACCGGCCTAACCTGGAATCTCTGTCCAAGTCCGGTAAGTACGATCTGATAATTTGTGTAGGATTCCTCATGACCAACGACCTCAAGAAGGTGGCAGCCGAGTACCCCAACCAGAAGTATGCCATAATAGACTCCGTGGTCGATCTACCCAACGTGAGATCGGTTGTGTTCAAGGAGAACGAGGGATCTGCACTGGTAGGTGCCCTAGCCGGGTTTGTAACCAAGACAAACAAAGTCGGCGTGGTCTTGGGGATGGAGATACCTGTCCTCTATCACTTCGAAGCTGGATTCTACTGGGGCGTCAACTACGCCCACAACATAACGGGCAAGGACATCAAGATAATCTACAAGTACACGGGCTCGTTCACGGATGCTGCTCTAGGGAAGCAGGTCGCTGAGGGGATGCTCGCCCAGGGGGCTGACGTCCTCTACAACGTCGCTGGTCTGACCGGTAAGGGCATGCTCGACGCTGTCTATGAGTATGACAAGAACAAGAAGCTCGAGATGGGTCCGCCGTTCGCCATAGGAGTTGATTCCGATCAGGACTGGATCCATCCCGGATACATAGTGGCCAGCATGATGAAGAGGGTGGATAACGGAGTGTTCTACTGTATAAGGGACGTGGTCTACGGCAACTTCACTGGAGGAGTCATGGCGCTCGGTCTTAAGGAGGGAGGCGTCAAGATGAGTGACGAAAAGGACCTGGAGCAGTTCATAGAGATAGCCAAAGAGCTGGGTGCTAAGCTCCCCGACACTCCCGAGAACATAGTGAAGAAGTACAAGGAGATGAGGGCCTCCATACCCGACTGGGTCTGGAAAGACCTGAAGGAACTCGAGCAGAAGATCAAGAGCGGTGAGATAAAAGTCCCGACAGCCAACACTCCTGAACAGATAAAGAAGATAAGAGAGAGATACGGTGCTACCGGAGCCTGAGGACTCCCTCTCCCCCTCCCTTTTTCTCCTCTAAGGAAAGTGGTCAGAGATGCCTGAGTCAATAATAAGGATGGAGAACATAAAGAAGGTCTACCCGGATGGCACCGTGGCCCTGAGGGGGGTGACCTTCGAGGTCCTCCCCGGGGAGATACATGGTCTCTTGGGTGAGAACGGAGCTGGTAAGACAACCCTGATGAGCATACTCTATGGGATCGTTCCTATAACCTCCGGTAAGATCTTCGTGAGGGGAGAACAGGTCAAGATCTCCAGCCCCAAGGACGCTATGATGCTAGGCATAGGGATGGTTCACCAGCACTTCATGCTGATACCTGTCTTCACAGCCCTCGATAACATCATACTGGGAACTGAACCCAGGAAGAAGGGGATCCTGATAGATAGAAGGAAGGCTAAGGAGAGGATAACGGAGCTCATGGAGAGGGTGGGCTTAAAAGTTGACCTCGATGCGCCGGTAGAGACGCTCCCCGTCGGTGTACGCCAGAGGATAGAGATACTGAAGATGCTCTACAGGGAGGCGGATATTCTCATTCTAGATGAACCAACAGCTGTTCTCACACCTATTGAGGTTAAGGAGCTTTTTTCTTTCCTCAGAAGGATAAAGGAAGAGGGAAAGACAGTCATATTCATAACACACAAGCTGAAGGAGGTCAAGGCGATAACTGACAGGGTGACGGTGCTGAGAAAGGGCCTCGTCGTTGGAGTTAGGAGGACAGAGGAGGTCTCCATGGAGGAGCTCGCCACCATGATGGTCGGAAGGAAGCTTGCGGGGGTGGAGAAGGCCGAAAAGACTGCACCCGGTGAGATCTACCTGAAGGTCGAGAACTTGTGGGTCAGAAACGATAGGGGAGGTTACGCAGTTAAGGGCGTGTCCCTCTCGGTAAGGTCTGGCGAGATCTTCGGCATAGCTGGTGTCGAAGGTAACGGTCAAAGCGAGTTGGTTGAAGCGATCTGTGGTCTGAGGACGCCTGAGAAGGGGGACATTTACATAAGGTCCAAAAAGGTAACAGGTCTCAATCCTATGGAGCTCTACGCGCTGGGTCTTGGGCACATACCGGAGGATAGACACAAGTGGGGGATAATCCTCGAGTTCTCTTTGAAGGAAAACGCCATACTGGGTATACACAGGAGCAGGAGGTTTATCTCCAAGTACGGCATGCTCGACGAATCCAAAATTCAGGAATGGGCAAAGTCCATAATAAGGAACTTCGCTGTTGAGGCTCCAGGGCCCGATTTCCCGGCCAGAAGCTTGAGCGGGGGAAATCAACAGAAACTAATAGTTGGAAGAGAGCTGAGCAAGGAACCCAGCGTGGTGATTGCGTCTCAACCCACGAGAGGTCTCGATGTTGCAGCAACGGAGTACATCAGGAGACTCCTCATCAGGATGAAAAATGAAGGTAAGGCCGTTCTATTGATCTCGGCTGATTTAGATGAAGTGCTCTCCCTCTCGGACAGGGTTGCCGTCATGTATGAGGGTGAGTTCATGGGGATAGTCCGTCCTTCCGAGGTCACCCAGGAGAAGATAGGTCTCATGATGGGAGGGCTTCGTCTGGAGGCGATCTCATGAAGATTTCCGCTAATCTGGAAAATTATCTCAAGCCTGTGATGGAGTCAGCGATATCCCTGCTGGCCGGATTTCTGGCAGGAGGAATCATAATCTGGATTGCGGGCTTCAATCCGATACTGTTCTATGAAGCTCTGATAGCTGGAGCGTTCGGAGATCTCTACTCAACACTTAACACGCTTAGTTATTCAACTCCCCTGATACTGACGGCCCTAAGCTTCGCCATAGCTGCTAGGGCATCTCTGTTCAACATAGGAGCCGAAGGTCAGATGTACTTCGGTGTTCTAGCGGCCGTAGCTATAGGAGCCTTCATACCCCTTCCTCCCGTCCTACATCAGCTCTCCATAATGGCCCTAGCCATCCTGTTAGGAGGCATTTGGGGTGCTGTAGCGGGATGGCTCAGGGTCTCTAGGGGCGTCAACGAGGTCGTCTCCACGATAATGATGAACTTCCTTGCCCTGTACCTAGTAAACTACTTGGCGACCTATGTATTCTACGATCCATTGCAGGCTTACAAGACTAAGAGCATACTCTCTTCAGCTGAACTACCTATCATAGTTCCTGGAACAGACCTTTCCTTGGCATTTCCCCTCTCGATAATAACTGCTTTAATCTTCTACTTGCTTTTGTGGAGGACTCCTCTGGGGTACGAGATAAGGGCCGTCGGACTCAACCCTTCTGCTGCTAAATACGGGGGGATAGATGTTAGGAGGACAATGGTCGTGTCAATGTTTCTCAGCGGAGCTGCAGCTGCTTTAGCAGGAGCTTTCGAGGTCATGGGCCGCTTCTACTATACAGATACTGGGCTGAGCATAGTGAAGAACATGGGATTTGATGGAATAGCGGTCTCCCTCGTCGGAAGAAATCACCCCATAGGGATAATCCTGTCCAGCATATTCTTCGCTATGTTAAAGACTGGAATACAGGCGGTTCAGCGCAGCACGTCTGTTGGGGGGAGGACCGGGGTTCCCCTAGAGCTTGGACTTGTAGTTCAGGGAATCATAATAATCTTCGTCTCGATACCTGAGATACTGAGGCTGATCCAGGGGATTAGGAGGAGGGAGGTGTGAGTGATGGATGCGGGCATCCTTTCCATTCTGCTTCAGGCTCCTCTGTATCTGGGCACGCTTAGGCTGATGGTGCCGATAACTCTTCCAGCGATAGGGGAGATAATAACTGAGAGATCCGGTGTGGTGAACATAGGGCTTGAGGGAATAATAATGCTGGGCGCTCTGGCTTCAGTTTACGTGGGATATTTCACAGGCAGCCTGGCGCTGGCGCTTCTAGCCGGGATTCTGGCTGGTGCCTGTGTAGGAATACTTCACGGAATCATAAGTGTTTACCTAGGAGGAGATCAGATAATAGTGGGTGTGGGTGTCAACGTGTTTGCCTACGGGCTCGGCGTTATAACCCTCTACCTGACTTGGGGGACTTTCGCGAACAGCCCGCTGATACCGGACTCAGCTCGCGTTCCTGACTTTTACGGAATAAGCCCCTTCGTCATACTGACATTGATAAGCGGGGTGGCTGCATGGTATCTTCTGGAAAGAACGTCCATAGGGCTTAGACTGAAGGCCGTCGGTGAAAATCCCAAGGCTGCTGATTCCGCTGGGATAAACGTGTTCAGAATCAGGTTCATAGCGACCGTGGTTGGCGCTATCTTTGCGGCTCTAGGAGGAACCTTCCTAGGGCTAGACTGGCTGGCCTCATATACAAGGGACATAAGTGCCGGAAGGGGGTTCATAGCTCTGGCCATGGTGGTCTTCTCCAAGTGGAACCCGGTCTTAGCGATACTGAGCGGTCTTCTCTTTGGATTCTTCTTCGCCCTCTCTCTGGCGATACCGAGCGGAATAATACCAGATCAGCTGGTCTGGTCCCTGCCGTATGCAGCAACCCTTCTCGTGGCTGCAGGATTCTTCACGAAGACTAGGGTACCCGCGGCCCTCGGCAGGCCGTATAAGAGAGAGTAGGAGAGATCATCAGGAAGCCCGTACATCCCCTTCTTTCTTTTCCTCCCCTCTCTTCATGTTGAAGGGAATGAGCGCTGCTCCAGCTGCTCCCAATATCATGAAGATCACTCCGAACACCAAAGAAACGGGAGATATTATGGCCCCAACTATGGAAAAACCCAGAGACTCCAGAGCTATCCCAACGAGCGCATATTTTCTCCCCTTAACAGAATCTATCACCAAAGATATCGTAGTCAACAGCACGATAATTGCTCCAGCCATGAGCAATGGTTCAAAGAGCTCTGCGGCCACGGCGGCAATCAGCATGGCTGATGCCAGAGTGACCGGTATAGCCAGAGAGAGGGAGTTCAAGCTCGAACCCTCCCCAAGTATCTGCTCACCTCATCGGTGACCGATACCCTAGATCCCGCCCATCTCAGCGTATCGGTAGCGACGATCTCATCAGCACCGGCGCCCAGTATTCTGTCTAGAGCTCCTTTTACCAGAACTGGGTGGACAAAGGCTGAGATTATCCTTCTGGCACCCATCCTCTTTGCCTCTCTCACGGCGTTGGCCATGGTCCCCCCTGTGGACACCATATCGTCCACCACTATGACATCCCTGCCATTAAGGTTCAGCTCCTTGATTTTCGTCCTTATCTCCCCCGTGGCGAGGTCCCTCTCCTTCTCGAATGACTCAAACTCAGCTATATCCATGAACTTCGCCAGTTCCCTAGCCCAGTGAATTCCTTCCGTGTCAGGAGCTAGTATGAAGGGAGAAGTGAGATCCTTCTTTAGGAGATATCTTGCCAAGCTCTCGAATCCTGAAATGTTGATCGCCCTCACCCCTCCGGCGAACAGATCTTGGAACGACTTCAGTCTGTGGAGGTGGACGGTGACGCTTATGACCTCGTCGACTCCAGCATCTCTCAGGAGGTCGGCCACGTACTTCGAGCTGAGAGGTTCCCCTTTCCTGAAGATGTTGTCCTGTCTAGCGTACGGAAAATAGGGAAGAAGAGCCACAATCTTACGAGCCCCAAGCTCCCTCTTGAGGTTTATGGCTGTCAACAAAACCTCAACGAGATAGGAATTGGGGTTACCTCCACCAGAGCTCATCCTAGTGGATAGCAGGACCTCTTCCCCTTCTAGATCCCTTCCATTTAGGATGACCCGGGGACATATCTCTCCATCGGGAAAAACCCGCTCTTCAAGCTCCACAAGATCAAAGCCGGTAAGCTCTGAAAGTCTCAGGTTGAAGTCATCCTTCGGTCCGACGATCAGCATAAGCAACATCTCCCATGATAGTTTTATTTTTTAGCTTCTGAGGCCTGTTTAAAAGGGTGTCAAGAGCTGGCTAGGAGATCAGGGCTCATAGTGCTGGAAGGGATAGACGGCGCTGGCACGACCACTCAGTCGAGGATATTGGTTGACCGGATAAGGGAGCTAGGATTTAAGGCTGTGCTCACGGGGGAACCATCGGACGGACCCATAGGGTCGTTGATCAGAAAGATCCTCAAGGGAGAGATCTCCGCCGGCGAGGATGTCCTAGCTCTTCTGTTTGCGGCCGATAGGCTTCATCACATAGAGTCGTTTAGGGACCACCTCAAGGACTCGTTTGTCGTATCCGACAGGTATGTCCTGTCCTCGTTGGCGTACCAGGGAAGCAGACTTCCCCTAGAGTGGGTGGCCTCGATAAACAGCAGGGCCATACCCCCTGATCTTGTGATAATAATAGACGTTGACGTCGATGTGGCCCTCAGCAGAATATCCAACAGGCCGCGAATCAAGGAGAAATTTGAAAACAAGGAGGATCTCGCCAAGATAAGGTCGATTTTTCTGGATCTAGCTGATCGCTATGGTGCGTTCGTGGTCGACGGGAACAGGCCCGTTGAAGAGGTCTCCCAAGATATATGGAATCTCTTCAAGGGTTGGGCGGGTGTGGTGGATGACTGAATTCTTCTCTAGTGCTGAAAATCCTGAGATGGCTGGAGGGGTTCAGTATCACGTTCGCATCTCTCGGAGAGATGCAAGGAGGTATGCTCTCCTCCCCGGAGATCCTGAGAGAGTGGCCAAGATCTCGAGCATGTGGGATTCGAGGAGGGAGGTCTCAAGGCACAGGCAGTACGTGGTTCACGTAGGACGGTACAAGGGCGTCGATCTGATGGCCGTCTCCACAGGCATAGGATGTCCTGCGACCGCTATAGCCGTGGAGGAGCTTGCAAGGGTCGGGGTTGATACGTTCATAAGGGTGGGCAGTTGCGGAGCCATTCAGTCTGGGGTCGAGGTCGGAGACTTGGTAATATCAACGGCCGCTGTGAGACTTGATGGAACGAGCAGACAGTACGTCAGGATAGAGTACCCAGCCGTCGCCAACTACGAGGTCGTCATGGCCCTTATAGAGGCGGCTGAAGAGCTCGGCTATCGTTATCACGTCGGGGTAACAGCGACGACGGACAGCTTTTACACCGGTCAGGGAAGAAAGGGTTTTGACGGCTACTTTCAAAGCTGGATGAGGAGCATAGTTGAGGATCTGAGGACGGCCAAGGTGGTGAACTTCGAGATGGAGTCCGCAACGCTCTTCACCCTGGCCAACCTGTTTGGCCTGAGAGCGGGCACGGTCTGCGCGGTTTACGCCCAGAGGGTGACCAACGAGTTCGCGGTCAAGGGCGAGAGGGAGGCCATAGAGGTCGCCAATGAGGCTGTGAGGATACTCCACGAGTGGGACAATCTAAAGGAGAAAAAAGGCAAGAAGTACCTGTACCCATCTCTGCTGGGAGATTCGCCATGAGACCACAAGTGGTTGCTGTCGGAAATGCCAACGTGGATATAACATGCTTTGTGACTCGCATTCCGGAACCTGATGCTGATGTATTTGCGGAGAACTTTCATGTGGGCGCTGGAGGATCGGCCGCCAACTTTGCCGTGGCCTCAAAGAGGCTGGGAGCGGAGGCCTACGTGGTGGCGGTCCTTGGTAGAGATCTTTTAAGCGAGATCTACTTGAGATCCCTGAGAAGGTCAGGAGTCAACACGGATGGGCTTATAAGAGCTGATCTTCCCACAGGGATCGTTCTAATTCTTCATGAGAAGGGAGCTCAGAGAAGAATGATAACCTTCAGAGGAGCAAATGCTCTCCTCAATGAGGAAAATCTCAGAAAAAAGGAGAATCTGCTGAAGTCCTGCGATCTGGTTCACGTCACCAGCGTGATGAGAACCTCTCTCGAGGCGGTTTTACGGATAGTTAAGGGGATATCCTGGGATCCGGGCATAAAGATAATACATGAAGTAGGAACTGACATCCTGAGATATTTGAAGGACGTCAGAAGGCTGTTTGTCAACCTGAGGGAGGCTCAGCTGATGACTGGAGAGTCAGATCCGGTGAGGGCCGCCAAGTTTCTGGCCAGGTTCTCTGAGGAGGTCGTGGTGAAACTCGGAAGCCAAGGAGCGATCGCCTGTTCAAAGGGGAAAATCTTCAAGGAGCGAGCCTTTGAGGTAGAGGTTCTCGACACGACGGGAGCTGGGGACGCCTTCGCTGCAGCCTACTCGATCTCCAGACTCAGGGGGCGCGACGTGAGGGAGGCCCTTGTCCACGCTAACGCCGTGGCTGCTCTGAAGATAACAAGAATAGGGGCACAGGAGGGACTTCCATCCTGGGATGAGGTCATGGACTTTCTGAGGAGGTGGAATCGTGGCTGAAAAACCGCCCACCATAAGCAGAAAGCAGACCGCCATCCTGTTGGCTGTGGGAATAGCGATACTCCTGTTGCTGCTCCCCACGCTCAACGCGTCGATGCTGGGCTACTACATGGAGA
>CAZGKA010000130.1:0-7683 GCA_964525965.1 uncultured Nitrososphaerota archaeon | reverse complement strand
GGGGACGGAAACCTTCATCCTAACATCTGCTACAACGCTGACAATGAGGAGGAGAGAAAGAAGGCTGAAAAGCTCTTTATGGAGATAGCTGAGATGACTATAGAGCTCGGAGGAGTTGTCAGCGGAGAGCATGGAATAGGCATTGTCAAAAAGGAGATCTTCCGAAAGGAGCTCGAGGCTAGGAACAACCTGGCCTACCTGGAGCTCATAAGGCAGATAAAGAAAATTTTAGATCCAAATAATATAATGAATCCTGGAAGACTTATCTGATCCCCCAGCTTTTTTACTCCAGCTTTCCGAGGACCTCCTCGAAAGCCCCAGCGGTCCTCTCGACAACCTCATCTGTGTGAGATCCGCTCGTGAACATCACCTCGAACTGGCTTGGTGGCACGAAAATTCCCCTCTTGAGGAGCTCCTCGTGGAACTTAACGTATTTCTTTTTGTTCGATCTGCTTGCCGATCTGTAGTCCCTTACGGGACCTTTGGTGAAGAAGATCTGGAACATGCTTGCTATCCTGTTCACGCAGTGCTCCAGTCCGCTCCTACCAGCAGCATCATCTAGGACCTTGGCCAGCTTCTCAGCCGCTCTGTTGGCAATTGAGTAGACCTCTCCCTCTTCCAGCACCTCTATCGTGGCCAGGCCAGCCGCCATGGTCACGGGATTGGCGTTGAAGGTTCCGGCGTTGAACACCTTTCCGGACGGGGTTATCCTTGACATTATCTCCTCGGGTCCTAGAACGGCTCCCACAGGGAATCCGCCGCCTATTATCTTTCCCAAGGTGGTTATGTCCGCCTGAACACCGAAGTACTCTTGGGCTCCTCCGAGGGACAGCCTGAACCCCGTTATGACCTCATCCATTATGAGGAGAACGTCCTCCCTTGAGGTCAGCTCCCTCAGGCCTTTTATGAACCCTTCCTCTGGAGGTATGAGTCCGTAGTTTCCTATGACCGGCTCCACGATGACCGCCGACACCTCACCTCTGTGCTCCTTAAGAAGAGATTCGACCGAACCTAGATCGTTGAACTGAGCTACGAGGGTCTTTCCAGCCACGTCCTTAGGGATGCCCTCGGACTTTGGAACGCCGAAATGAGACGCCGCACTTCCAGCCCCCACGAGCAGGTAGTCATGTGCCCCGTGATAGCATCCCTCGAACTTGATTATGTAATCCCTCCTCTTCACCGCCCTGGCCAACCTCACAGCCAGCATTGTGGCCTCCGTGCCGGAGTTGACGAACCTTATCATGTCCGCACGGAAGTGACCGAGTATCTTCTTGGCCAACAATATCTCGAGCTCCGTCGGGGTTCCGAAGAGCCATCCTTTATCCACTTGATCTTTAACCCTCCTCAAGACCTCCGGATGTCTGTGACCTAGTATGAGCGGTCCATATCCCAAGACGTAGTCCACTAGAACCTGTCCGTCTTCTGTGTGGAGATAGGGTCCTTCTCCTCTGAGGACGTAGAACGGAAATGGCTTCACAGCAGCCCTGACGGGGCTGTTCACGCCGCCCGGGAAGATCTTCAGGGCCTCACCGAACAGCTCCCTGGATCGCTCCATCATGTCCCTGCACCCTTCCTTCAGAAGGGATTGTACCCCTCCCGGATCAACTTAGCCGCCTCGACAGCATGGTATGTTATTATTATGTCGGCTCCGGCCCTCCTTATGGACGTGAGTATCTCAAACATGACCTTCCTCTCGTCGATCCATCCCATGGCGGCCGCTGCCTTGACCATGGAGTACTCACCGCTCACGTTATAGGCGGCAAGCGGGTAATGGGGGAACTCGCTCTTGACAAGCCTTATCACGTCGAGGTAGGCCAAAGCTGGCTTGACCATCAGGATGTCGGCTCCCTCCTCCACGTCCAGTGCGGCCTCCTTTATGGACTCAAAAGCGTTGCGGGGATCCATCTGGTGGGATCTCCTGTCCCCAAACTGAGGAGCTGAGTTTGCAGCCTCCCTGAAGGGACCGTAAAACGATGAAGCGTACTTCACTGAGTAGCTCATTATGGCCACATCCTCGTAGCCCTCCCTGTCAAGGGCCTCCCTTATGGCCATAACCATACCATCCATCATTCCCGATGGAGCCACTATGTCCGCTCCGGCTTCTGCATGGCTAAGAGCAACTTTTCCCAAGATCTCTAGGGTCGCATCGTTATCTATCTTCCAGCATCCCTTGCCCCTGCACTTTCTATCTCTGACGACGAGCCCGCAGTGTCCGTGCGAGGTGTATTGACAGAGACAGACGTCCGTGGCCACAACGAGATCAGAGCCGAAAGAGCTCTTTAGCGACCGGACAGCCTCCTGAACAGCTCCTCTGCTGTTGTAGGCAGAACTACCCCTTTCATCCTTGGACTTGGGCACTCCAAACAGGAGGACAGACCTTATTCCAAGGTCAACAGCTCTCTGAGCTACCTCTATCACAGAGCTGACGGGGTGCCTGTGGTATCCGGGCATTGAGGGAATTTCCTTGGGCTCGGTAAGCTCCTCATCCACGAAGATGGGCATCATGAAGTTCTCTGGAGTTAGTCTGGTCTCGGCAACGATATCACGAAGGGTTGAAAGCATCCTCAACCTTCTAAGCCTGATCCTGGGAAAACTCACCTTCCCGATCACCGCATAACATCTCGGCTATCTGATTTAACCTTGATATATCCCCCCTCTCAGCCGCCATCCTGGCGTACATGAAGACCGGATGGAGAACCTTCCTCACTATCGATCGGCTCATCATCTCCAGCAAGAACTCCACGTCGCCTTCAACCGCTATCCCTCTGGACTTTAAAGAGGACATCACTCTACTCAGCTCTCTTTTCCTTATATCCTCAGCCCTGGAGACGACCTTCGCCAAGATCTCATCGGCCACCTTTCTGTTGAGCAGCTTTATGAAGAGCTCCGTCTCCTCCCCCAATATGGCTTCCACCTTGGGGAGCTCTTTCTCCCTCCTTTTTCTGTTTTCTTCCACGACCTTCTTGAGGTTATCTATTGTTACTAATCTAGCCTCAGACCCCAGATCCGAGACCACTGGAGGCACGGATATATCAACTATCAGGAGCTCTCTGCCCTCAGGCAAGTCCTTTCTCGAGAGAATTGGACCACCTGAAACCGCTAAGAATACGACCTCTGACAGAGCTAGCTCCTCTTTCATCCTATCGAGGCCCCCCCAACGCGCTTTCAGCCTCTCAGCCAGGGTTTTGGCCTTGTAAACGGTTCTGTTTAGAATGCAGAGGTCTACTCCTTTAGATGAGAGGGCCGAGGCGAGGAGTTCCCCCGCCTTACCAGCCCCTACTACAACTACCCTCCTTCCCTCTAATCCTCCCAGAAGCTCTTCCGCCAGTTTAACTGCGGCAGAAGGAATGCTTAGCACTCCTTTAGATATCTCAGTTTCTCTCCTCACTCTCTTGCCTGTTATGACGGCCCTATGGAAAAGAAGCCTTAGATAGGGGCCGAGAGCCCCCCTCATCGAGGCCTCCTCCATGGCCCGCTTGACCTGACCCAGTATCTCGTTCTCACCCAGAAGCAAGGAATCAACACCGGAGGCGACCCTGAAGAGATGCTTAACTACGTCTAGGCCGTGAATCACCTTGGCCCTTTCTGAAACATCTGTAGTTCTCTTTGAGAGGAGGCCCAGGAGAACATCAGTCACTCTCTCTACCTGCTCTCCGTACCAGTAAATCTCAAACCTGTTACAGGTCTTGAGCACCGCGAGCTCGGGGACTGCTCCTATGAGCCCTAAATAAATCTCCTTTGATGGGATGGACGAGGCCATCTTTACGGCATCGAGACCCGACACCTTGTGGTTTATCAGGAACGCGTGGTAGTTCTCTACAGACATTCTAGAGATCGCCCCGCGGAGATAGTTAAAAAGGTCTCACGGGGGGTGTATCATAAAAAATTACTATTTATTATGTTAGCCTTTCAGATTTGTAACGTATATCACGAAGTCATCTGTGGACGTTGTGTTCTTTATTATGAAGCGAATCTTGCCAGCATAGACCTTGGGGGGAGCTATGACTGGGTAATTCGATATGTAGGTTGCCACTCCTCTCCCACTGACTGTTCCGGCATATATGACGGCTGTGACTGTGTGAGTTGTATCATCTATAGCTATCTCCAGACGTCTTCCCGGGCCTACATCCACGTATATGTCTCTCTCACCTGAGAGGCTTCCCAGATCTATCATCCTAGACATGAAGGTTATCTGATCTGCCACCGTATTAGCTATCCTCTGAGCCTGCGTCCTCAGAAAGTCCCTGAGAAATGCTGGTTTTATGTATAGGAAGAAGGAGGCAACCAGTATGCTGAGCACTATTATAATGGCCCATACGACAGGCCTCTCCAACCGTCAGCCCTCCCAGTCTATCTCCACGTTGTATGCTTTGGTGTAGTTGACGAGGACTGTGTTCTCCCTGCCGGCAACGCTCACTCCCTTCGTTGTGAAGGTCCATCCGGAGGTCGCGTTAACTTGTACCTCGACGGCGCTCCCCCTTGGGACTATACCTACGTAAGTTATTGTTCCATTAGTTATGTTAACAGCCGCCTGATACTGAGGTGCTCCGTAAACCACAAACCTTATGGAGTTCGGGCCGGATATTACCACCGTATTTGGGGGAAGACTTATCTTTACAGTTGTTGCTGAGCCAACCCCGGCCTCAACGACTTTTTCTATTGCGTCACTAAGGGCAATCGCTGCTGATTTTGCTGCGTAAAATCGTTCCTGCGCCGCTTTCTGCTGTATGTATGGATAAACCATGTTGAATACCAGCACTATCAGAACCACCCCTAAGAGAAATGTCACCACTCCGACGACTACCTGATTCATCCGATCACCCTTACTTTGAAGAGGACCATATAAGGAAGCACGTAGAAAGGTATGTGCACCGTGCCACTTGTGTCTACTATAGTTATGTTAAATGGCCCTTGGACAAAAAAGCCGGGATTGGTGCTTGGAGGAGTTAGTGGTATCGTCAATCCGCTTCCTGTGAGCGTCTCTCCCTTCCTATTGGTTAAAACCCACGTAGGAGTGCCTGCTCCAACTATCGTTGAGGTCTCCCCAAGGAGATATAGGTAGTATTGTTTGCCTGAGAGAGTTAAGGCTATGTTTGGAATGCTAGCCTTTATGAAATCACTAGATCCATACGAGAAAGTCCAAGTTTTTGAAGGAGTCGTGATTGTGGCGGAGGGGTAATATTCTATTGTAACATCTAAGCTGGCGGGAGGGTCAGCTACGAACCAAGAAGAATATCCGGGAATTGAAACGTTCAATACAGCCCCACCATTTGCCAGCGGAGCATAGGCTGTGCCTGAATAGGTATTCCATCTACTACTGTCCGTAAAAGTATAATCTAATTTTACGTACGCTCCTCCCTCGGTCTTTGGAGTGCCCGTATTATGGTATGCTATAACGAAGAAAGTTAGATTGTCAAATGAATAAGTGTACTTCTTCAATATCCAATACCCAGAGATTTTCAATGAGTAGTACACTTCGTCCGTGTAAGGAAGGACATAAACTTTGTCAGGAGTACAGTTCCAGCTCACCACTACTGGTACCAAAGCTAAGACGCTAGTTTTTCCCGTTCTTGTGGTTTTATGAAGGATAAACGTTTTTTCAGTACCGTTCTTGTAAACAAAGGTTATGTTAGCGTCTACTCCTAATCCCTGCTGACTCTCAACCGTATTTATGAAATTATTGACCTCATTATAGAAATCTGTATATGTGTATGTTCCATTTACAAAATTATATTTCCACATTCCAGCTATAATAGATGCTATGCTCCTAGCCAAGAGTCTCTTCCCTTCCGAGCCTGAGAGGATGGTGTTTGTTCTGGAATAGCTATATATCGCGAATAAAGAGATAGTTATAAGAAATACCACTATTATAACCTCAAGAGGTTCGGTTGTCATATCAACCACCCGAAACGGTTACAGTAACAATCACATAAGTACCATTTGGGAACATTGCATAAGCTTTAGCCGAGGCTGAGTTAGCCCTTATTACACTCGAACCTATCTTTAAGGTGGCACCTGTAGTGGGGTTGTATATAGTTATCAGGACATCGTCCTCGGGGGAAACTATCCCTAGCTTAAAAGCCGTATAGTTCCTTTTAGAACAGGCTATGCAGTTCTCAAGTTGGGTCTCATTTATAATGTATGCTGACCCGTTTATAACTATTCCAACGACGGGAGGTTCGTCGTTCACTAAGCATGCGGTAAAATTGCCCGGATTCTCCAGCAACTGCCGTAAAGCACTCCTAGCTTGGTCGTCGAGAGGAGAGTGGCTAGTCTGTAGAGATTTTATGAAAAAAATAGCGAAAAAGGCATAAACAAATATTATAAAAAGCGCTACCATAAATGCAAAGGCCTGCCTCATTCTACTTAGCCCCCCTGAAAGGGAACATCGACAACGGGGAATGTAAAAATTAAAACAACACTAACGAGGTATTTTGCAAGATTCTTTTTTGAAATAGAATGGAAGAGATACTGACTAACTTATTGTACTTAGCGCTAAATTTTTCTTTTTCCCTCCCCCTTTCCTTTCATCCAAATTTTCTTGGAGGCCAGAATGGTTTGCCGTTCTTGAAACTTGTTATGAAGCACTGGAGCCAATCTATGAAATTATCGTACCAGTACAAAGGTAGATAGTTAACCTTATTGCCTGGCAAAGTCGTTTGAATCAAGTCACCATAGCTCCCCATGGGATTTCTCCATACTAAAAACATCGACGTATAAGCCGTACCCGGTATCTTGAATACCCACCACTTTCCTACTCTAACGCTTACCGCAGGGGGCATGTAGAAGTTTACCGTTGCCTGATTTTCACCGAAAGATTTATAACCGTAGGAAAAGTCGACAGGGAAAGCTCCTTGTAGGGAAACAACGTACCATATAGGGAATACAGCATCAGGTCCTATGAAGGCCATCTGGGCATCATATCCCTCGGAAGTGGGATTTAGTACAAAGAAGTTAGCCCAGTAAAAGTCTATGAAACCACCACCTCCATAGGCACAGAGTTTATTAGGGATAAATTTCAACGGGCCGGGAGTTTGCTCCGATCCACCCTCTCCTCCTGTCCCCCCTCCTTCATAAGTACATTTCATAAAGTAGTTCACATCTCCAGCAGTTCCATTGAAGAATGTGGACCCCCTCTTTATCGAATAGGTTACCAGCACCTTGTTTGAGGTCACATAACTCGAATATTTTAGATCTACCCCCTTAGGAGCAACTTCTCTCTTAAGAACCCCTATCTGGCTGTTAAGCCAAGCGATCTTATCTGAGTTGTTGATGGGAAGGTACTTAACCGTTCCAGCGAGTTGGCTTATAGCATCAGATAGGTCCACAAAGTCACTAGAGGTATCAGCATGCACCTGAATTGTAGCTGGATTGACATAAACAGCTAGAGTTATGATCATTACGAGCACAGCAAAGCCGACAAGGAGTACACCACCGCTCCCTATTCTCATTTCGACCCATAACTCTTAACCGCTTGCCAATTATAAAGCTTTCCCTTATTGCTTAGAACCAAAAATTCTGTAAAGAAATTTTACTAAGCCTTAGGCCATGCTCTGATTATTCTAGGCTGAGAACTGCTCTGATTGTCTTTCCCTCACCCTTTCTCTACGGAAGAACCCTCTCCACATCCCTAGGGAACAGGGCCGCTTCTCTTATGTTCTGTAAGTTCAACATTTTGTATAT
>CAZGKA010000129.1:0-4956 GCA_964525965.1 uncultured Nitrososphaerota archaeon | reverse complement strand
GCTGTGAGGAGGAACCTGAACACCAACTTCTACGGAAGGTTGCACCCGCTGGACGCCGCCGGAGAGGGAGGGGCCAAGGAGTGGCTCGGTCCCTATGGGATCACCCCGGAGTACCTGCTCAACCTTGAGGACGGGAGGTTCTACTTCGCAGGGGTGATGAACCCGAGCCCGATACCCCTCCTGATAACCTTCGAGGTGAAGGGCGAGTGAGCGAACCCGCTGACGAGATAGAGTGGCTCAAGCTACCGCATGACCTGCAGTACAAGTTCTTCGAGGAGGCGGAAAAAGAGGCTAACAGGATAGTGAGCGTCATAGAGAGGCTTCAGGAGACCATCTCCGAGCTCAAAGGAGAGATAGTTCCCCTCGTGGAGGACCTGGACGAGCACGATAAGGTGTTCAGGGTTGCGGCCGTGGACGGTTCGAGGTCTCCGAGGTTGAGCGAGAGGCTCGGGGTGAGGTACGGCGTCTTCTCGGTAGGGGTCATCATCTTGGAGGGCACCAAGAGGATACACGAGGGATACGAGGCTGGCCAGTTCAAGAGGAAGCAAGCCTTCTCCCAAGAGGTCAGCAAGTACTTCTTCAGCCTCCTCTCCACATATGCCGAAAGGAAGGTCGCCGTTGAGGTGCTTGATCGGCTGGAAGATGGCTTCCTGATGATAGACGGCAGTTTTTACGGCTTCATATATTCAGCGCTGAGGATGAGGAAGCAGGGGCTCTTCGGGGAGAGGGAAAGAGGTCTGTTCGAGGAGACGTGCCGGCTGACCGACAGGTTGATAGAGAGCGGAAGGGTTTTGGGGGTGATAAAGAGAAGCCACACCAGAGTCATAGGTGGATGGCTGGCCTTGAGGAACAACGATCTCGTTGGAAGGATCGACAGTCCCGTGACCATAATAGACAAGCTCCTCCTATCAATGGTCATGCCGCCGAACACGATTCTGAGGTACGAGAAGATAACGGGAGACGATCCCGTCTACGTCTACACCCAGCTGGCTTACATGGCTCATAGAGGGATATGGCCCGATGATCCTCTTGAGGTAGCCAGGGAAAGGGCCTATGAGCCGTACAGGGTTCTAGAAATGGACGAAGACCTGGTTAAGAAGCTCAGGAGGCTTCAGGTGAAGAAGTTCCCCGGCGCCCCCACGTGCGAGATAGAGTATCCCTCCTCCATATCGATCGACAGGCTTAAGCTCTGGCTGGGCCAGAAGGACTTCTTCAACGAGGCCACCGGTCTCCCTTTCGCCATAGACATGGTCGATTCCCTGATCTCACTGAGCCCCAAGTTCACGGAGGAGTATGTCTCGGAGATAGAGGCGAGGGCTCTCAGCAAGGCCTACGGGACCATATCTCCGGAGGTCCTCAGGTGGTTCTTCAACCTGCTGAACCCGCAGAAAGGTGTCTGACGGATGGAGGTGGTCATCTCCGGAGCTAGCAAGGGAATAGGTAGGAGGACCTCAGAGAAGCTACTGGAGAAAGGACACGAGGTCTGGGGAATCGCCAGAAGCGAGGATCTCCTTCATGAAATTGAGAGGAGGTATCGAGGTTTTCATCCGGTCGTGGCTGACCTCACGAGCGTGGAGGGTGTGAGAAAAGCAGCCTCCTCGCTTCCTGAGAGCTTCGACGTCCTCGTGAACAACCTAGGTGGAGCGTCTTACAGCCCTCTGGACAAGATATCTCCTGAGGAGGTGGACAGACTGGTCAAGCTGAACCTGACCGCCCCGATAATGCTGACAACCTCTCTGTTGGGTAGGATAAAGAGGTCTGTGGTCTTTGTGATCTCGGACATAGTCTACGCGAGGATGCCAGGCCTCACAATATATGGAAGCGCTAAGGTGGCTCTTGACTACTTCGCCGATTCCCTCAGGGCTGAGACTCATTTAAAGGTCTGTAAGGTTTATCTGCCGTTCGTGAAAACGAGCTTCTGGGAACACCCAAGCTTCAGGGACGTTGAGTTCGGACCGATTGTTCTCAAAACCTCCTTGGACAGGGCTGCTGACGCCGTGGTCAGGTGTGTCGAGAGGGGAGGAGGCAGCGTGCACATACCAGCCTGGGTTTCACTGGCCAAGATGATATGCGGAGTTTACAGGCCAGTATTCAAGCTCAAAAAGAAAAATGATAGGTAACGTTTCCTAATCTTTCAGGTATTTCTCCTCCAGATAGCCTATGAAGGGCTCAGGGTTTATCTCCTCTCCGAAGCTCCTCCTCAGAAGCTCCTTAGGAGCATAGGTGGATCCCCATCTGTGGACCTTCTCCCTGAGGTACTCCTTTATCTCACCGAACTCGAGTTTTCTCACCTTCTCATAAAGATCAGGCATGTCCCTGAGCATGTGGTGCCTTATCTGGGCGGAGACCACGTTCCCTATCGTGTACGTCGGGAAGTACCCTATGCTCCCCATGCTCCAGTGTATGTCCTGAAGAACTCCATCCTTGTAGCTCTTAGGCCTGACGCCAACAAGCTCCTCCATTAGATCGTCCCAGATGGTTGGAAGCTCGTCCATCTTCACGCTGCCCTCTATCATCCTCAGCTCCAGTCTGAACCTCACCAGTATGTGGAGGTTGTAGGTCACCTCGTCGGCCTCCGTCCTTATGAGACTGGGCTTGACCGTGTTGAAGTAGAGATACAGGTCCTCAGAGCTTCTCCCCTCCAGAAATCCCAGGCTCTCAACCAACGTCTCGTGGACACCGTCAACGAAAGATCTGGAGCGACCTATCATGTTCTCCCAGAACCTGGACTGGCTCTCGTGAATCCCCAAGCTCACGCCGTTGGCCAGCGGTGTGGCCATCAGCCCTTCATCAATCTGCAGCTCGTAGAGGGCGTGGCCGAACTCGTGGATCGTTCCGAAGAGGCTTCTCTTAAAGTCGAAGCCCTCGTACCTCGTGGTTATCCTCACGTCCTTGATCCCCATGTGCGTCGTGAACGGGTGAGCTGAGATGTCCAGCCTGGCCCTGGAGCCCAACGGATAGCCGAACATCTCCAATATCTTCATGTTCAGCTTCTTCATCGATTCCACGTCGTACTTTACCTTCTCCAGCTCGTGCTCGTGTGGGAACCTGCCCTCCTCCAGCACCCTAGAGAGGACCCTCCTTATCCCGGGCTCCAGAACCGAGAATATCTTGTTGACATCGTCCGTGGTCAGTCCCTCCTCGTAGAGGTCGAGGAGGGCGTCGTACGGATGCTTCTCATATCCAAGGTACTCGGCGACCTTCCTCTCCAGCTCGACGATCTTCTCCAGGTACGGCTTGAACTTGCCGTAGTCGTCCTTGTCCCTGGCCTCCCTCCAGGCAACTCTGGCTTCCTGAGTGATCCTGGTCAACTCCTGGACGAGCTCAGGCGGTAGGGCTTTGGCTATCCTGATCTCCCTTCTCAGAACTCTCACCAAGCCTTTCTCGTAGTCGTTGAGGTCCTCCTTGTCAGCCTCATCCAGCAGCCTTGAGAGCTCCTCATCCAGCAGGAGCTTCTGCCTCAAAACAGCTATCTCTGAAGCCGCAATTCCTCTCTCCGAGACCCCCTCCCTCGGCATGTTGACCTCGAGGTCCCATCCCATGAGGCTGGAGGCGTGATCAAGCGACCATATGACCCTGGCCTTCTTCAGAACCTCCTTTATCTTTTCGTTGGAGAACAGCATGAACTCACCAGCCGATGGAGCTGGTGGAAAAATAATACACTTTTCCTGCAGATGTGATGGATCTTCTGGGAGGTCTGAGCGAAGAAAGAGGGCCTAAGCCCTGGTCATCGCCTGATATTTTTTCGCTTCCTGACCTTTAGAGCTATACCCAAGGCCAGGATAAGAACTCCTACCACGACTAGGAGAAGGGCGTCGATCACAGCTGAGACGTCCACGTCTCTCGTCCGACGTAGCTCGAATGTGAACTCTCCAAAGTCATCGTTCAGGTTCATCATGTAGAATATGTACCATCCCCTCCTAGGCGGATGTATGACGGTCACCACGGGCTCACTTAAGTTCCTGACGAAGATCGTTCTACCATTCAGAGTCGTGACTCCAAAAACAGCCCTGAATCCTTCAGGGATGAGTATCCTCAGGAGATGATCGGATCCCATCAGATAGATCTCCTGGTAGGTGACGCCCTTGGGGCCCAGGCCCGTTGAGTATACGTTCGGAGCCGGCGAGGCCGCTAGGGGATTCAAGATCACCCCGAGGGCAAGAGCCGCTCCGATCACCGCTACAAGGCATCCGATCCTCATCAGAACCCTGGAGATCATAACTGCACCCTCCTGTAGTAGAGAAGAGCGCACCCGAGGAGGGCCAGGGATGCACACCACTTGATCGACAGGATTGTCAGGATGACCGGTAGATCCTCAGTCCTCGGACTTTCTAGGATGAAAAGTAGGCTCTGCGGGGAGATCATGAAGGAGAGGTTTACGTAAGGAAGAACGGTGTAGAGTCCCATCATGAAGATAAAGGAGGACACCACGGAGAGGAGCGTGTTTCTGCTTAATACTGAGAACAGCACGGATATGCTCAGGGGCGTGATGATAACAGTTGATATCATGAGCAAGATGACAAGTATGCGGGGGGAGAACATAACAACGAGACATCCGGCCGGGTCCATGAACGCCAGGGACGCCAAGATCGAAGAAAGAGTTGATAAAAGCAATATGAGGAACAGCGACAGGAACTTCACGAGGAAGAGGAATCCCCTCCCTATTGGAAGCGAGAACTCATCCCTCACGTAACCCATCTCCAGATTTCTGGTGAAGACGGTGGACGCGAGCACGGACGTGAGCAGGAGAACAGCCATGAACGTCCTGATCAAGAGGGTCTCAGTGATTGTTTTGTGCAACCAGTATTCCTCGAAGTGGCTCTTCAACAGCAGGCCAAGCCCTGCTGACCTCGACTCCGAAAGATATGGGAGGTAGAGCATCGTCATGAACGTAAAGAACCCCACTAGGATCTCCGGTACGGGAAATCTGGATATCGATGAGAGTTCCCAGAGAAA
>CAZGKA010000128.1:0-8751 GCA_964525965.1 uncultured Nitrososphaerota archaeon | reverse complement strand
GATGCCGGAGATGATATCCTTAGCGAGGGAGCTGGGAGTAGACAGGCTCATAGCCTTCAACTTCATCCCGACAGGTAGAGGAAGGGAAATCGTTGATCTGGATCTCTCACCAAAGGAGAGAATGGAACTGCTCGAGTATTTGTACCAAGAGCTGGTTAAAGGTGACCTACAGGTCTTCTCAACTGCTCCGATGTATGCCGTGGTCTCGATGAAGCACCTCGACAAGGAGGGCAGGCTCACTCCAGCACACTTCGCTGAGCTCCGAGTACCTGAGGAGTACATGTCCGCAGGTTTCGCTCTGGCCGAGTTCCTCGGAGGATGTGGTGCTGGAAGGATCTACTGTTCGATAGAACACAACGGGGACATACAACCTTGCGTGTTCATGCCGATAAAGGTGGGCAACGTGCTCAAGGATGGTTTCCTCAACGTCTGGCAGACCAGCGAAGTTCTCCTCAAGTTAAGGGACAGGGATCACTATGCCGGAAGCTTCTGCCCGTACAGATACATCTGTGGAGGATGCAGAGCCAGAGCGTATGCATATTTTGGGGATATAGCAGCTCTAGACCCAAGCTGCGAGTTCAATGAAAATGTATGGGAGGAGATTGTCCGGGAAGTCCAGAGGGTTGAGGCCCGATGAGGACCCTCCGGATCCTCCTCGTATCTCCTCCCACTGATTCCGCCATAAAAAAGACGTTGGGTGTTTCCGGTCCTCCTCTCGGTCTGGCCTATTTGGCTTCTGTCATAAGAAGGGAGGGCCATGAGGTCCGCATAGTTGACTCCCTGACCGAGGACTACACGTTCGACGACCTGAGGAGGGTCATGAGGAGCTATTACCCCGATGCCGTTGGGATCACGGCCACGACCTCCATGATGCCGGACGCCTATGCTACAGCTGCCATCGCCAAGGAGATCAACCCGGAGATTATGGTCATCATGGGAGGTCCACATGTAACATTCGTGCCCGACCTCACCTTCCAAGAGTGTCCCCATGTCGACGTGATAGTTCGGGGTGAGGGGGAGGAGATCATCAGACAGCTGCTTTCGGTGCTGCAAGGCAGGAGGAAGCTTAAGGAGATCAGGGGAATAAGCTATCTGGAGAATGGAGTTGTCAAACACAATCCTCCCATGCCCCTGATAGAGAATCTGGACAGCATACCGATACCCGCTTACGATCTGCTACCCATGGAGAAGTACAGGGTTGAAGGGCTCAGGTTCGGGGCCATAATGACGTCCAGAGGGTGTCCTTTTCAGTGCATATTCTGCTCCTCTTCCCTCCTCTTCGGGAAGAGGTGGAGGGGGCACAGCCCGGAGAGGGTTCTTCAGGAGATAAGAATTCTCTACGATGACTTCGGAGTTAGGGAGATAGAGTTCCTGGATGACACCTTCACGCTCAACAGAAAGAGGGCGAGGAAAATAGCTGACATGATTGTCGAGGAAGGATTGGACATCTCCTGGACTGCCTCCTCTAGGGTGAACACCTTCGATGCCGAAACCGGGAGACGCATGAAGAGGGCGGGGTGTCATACGGTGTACTTCGGGATAGAGTCCGGATCTCAGAAGACCTTGGAGATCATCGGCAAGGGCATAACCCTGCAGCAGGCAATTGACGCCGTCAGGACGGCTAAGAAGGTTAAGCTCAGTCCGTTGGGATCGTTTATAATAGGATTCCCGCACGAGACCGAGGAGGACATAAAGAAGACCATCTCCTTCTCCAAAAAAGTGGGAGTCCACATGGCCCAGTTCACGGTGGCCACCCCCTATCCTGGAACAAAGCTCTGGGACTTGGCCTTGAAGAAGAACCTCCTCCTCACGAGAGATTGGAGGAAGTTCACCACGGTTACTGTGGTGATGAAGAGCTTCCACCTCACCGCCAAGCAGATACAAAGGTTGTTGGGATGGGCCTATATTTCGTTTTACCTGAGGCCGAAGGTCATACTGATGGACATCATAAAGAACAGAGGGTTCATACTGAAGAAGGCCCTGCCGGCGGCCATATCCTATCTGATCCGGAGGAGGAAGTGATCTTAAAGCACATACCTGACCGAGTACGTCAGGCACATCCCGGTTGTCTTTCGGTGGAGAGCCAGCCAGTCTGAGTAGTTCATCCTCCAGCCGACGGCCCCAACGAGATCCTCCACCTGTTCCGACGTCTTAGCCCCTGGAATTGGAACCACCACAGGGCTGCTCATGAGGAGCCAGTTTAGGGCCACCTGAGCTGGTTTCTTACCATATTTCTCACCAATCTCCTTGAGAAGTTCGACCGCCTCCCATACCTTCTCGTAATTCTCTGGATGGAAAACTGGATCGTTTGATCTCACATCCTCGAAGAGGTAACTGCCCGGAGGATATTTCCCGGTGAGCGCTCCTTTGGCTATCGGACTCCAGGCCTGCACGGTCATGCCATGTTTCTCAGCATAGGGTATGAGCTCAGCCTCCGCCCACCTCTCGACTAAGTTGTACCTCACCTGTAGAACCTCAACGTCCGCCCTGGAGAGGTAGTTCCTGAAGCTCTCGACGAGCTCGATTGGATGATCGCTCAGCCCCAAGTACCTGACCTTCCCCATGTTCACCAACCTCTCCATGGCTTTCGCGTATTCCCTGAGGGGGAAGTTGTGCCAGCAGGGAGGCCAGTGAGCAAGAAGCACGTCTACGTAGTCCAATCCGAGGTTCTTCAGAGATTTCTCCACAGATATGGGGACATCAAGCTTGTTTAGGAACTCACCGGGCACCTTGGTGGATATCACCAGGTCATCCCTGTCAGCTCCCGCCTCTCTGAGAGCTTCTCCGAGCAACCTCTCGCTGGTCCCCATCCCGTAGACCATGGCTGTGTCAAAGAAGTTTATCCCCAGATCCAGGGCTCGTGATACCACCTCCACGGCCATTTCCCCTGACGGGGTTCCCCAAGCATCGCTGAACTGCCAGGTTCCGAGTCCTACTCTTGATATCCTGAGGTCCGTCCTTCCGAGCCTCACATACTCCAGTCAGAACACCCTCGCTAGATGAGTTCTGGCTTTCTCTTAATGCTTCTCTATATATCGAATCCGAAGGCCTCGAGAACCCTTCTCATCCTCTCGAACTCCCTGAGGAATTGCCTGCCCTTCTCCGTTATTCGGTAGATCTTGGAGTCCTCCTTCGGAACTTCCTCCACGAGATCTCTCTCCTTGAGATCGTTCAGATACCTGTTCAGGCGGTCCCATGAGAGATTTGCCCTCTGAAGGACCCTCGTCGGGCAGGCATCCCCCTCCTCCATGATCACCTGCAGCATATCGGCGTATATCGCCAGCCTGGATCTGTAGGGCAAGGACATCACCTCAGCGATAGGAGTATCAGAACGAGCCCGGAGGTCCTGAGGAGCTCGCCGAGGAGCTGAAGCTGGAAGGTGGGTATCATGGGGACGGTGTGCCCTAAAGACATCAGGACGAAGCCGAGGAGCACCGTCAAAGTTCTTTTGCTTCTCCCTCTTGAGTAAGCGATGAACAGGTTCATCACTATGTATATCAGCAGGAAGAGGCATATCAGGTTGGACAGGGTCATTATGCCTATGGTGAAGAGCAGCGGCGCCGCAACCCTCTCCCGATGCACGTATCCGAGGGCAAGGGATGTGTAAGCGAGTACCTCGGACACCACCAAGATCAGGCTGGCTCCTCCGAGAAGAGAAGCTGCGAAACCGGATTCCAGAGCGCGGGGATACCTCACCAACAGGAGGGCTGTTGACGAGCCCAGGAAGTAGGTCAGGGACCCCGCGCCCAGCAGCAGAAAGGCTATGTTCAGATGCAGGAAGATCTTCTCCTTGCTGAGGTTGTAGAACTTCACGGCTCTGTAGCCTATGAAGAATGCTATAACAGCTTGGATCAGGTAGAGGGGGAGTTCTGACCTTATGAGATGAAGGAGGAGCACCGCCAGCACCTGATCATCCGTGGACCTCGGTCATTATTTAATCTTGTGAACAATTCGTACCTTGGTTTAGGAACGATTGTTTGAACATTCCGGTCCTCGCATGTACAATCCGTTCATAAGGACTTTATTGACCAAGATCAGCCATGGACAGGGAAGGCAATGATCTGGAAACATCTGCCGCTCGTGATCGTGATGGTGAGTCTCTTGTCTGTCCCTCTGATAGCAAGCGCCGCTGGCCATGTCGGAAAGCATGAGATCAGAAGCATACGAGGATTTGGAATTCTCATGAGCGAGGGTAATAAGACGAGGGTTCTCGCGAGCCTGACGGCCAATGTAACTCGGGATGAAGGATATGCCTACGCTGAAGGCATCTTCTCGGTGAACAACGCGAGCTATAAGCTATCTGGATATTTGATCAGGGTTAAGAGGGTACTCCTAATGGACATGAAGTCCAGCGACGGATCCGTCCACCTGTCCCTGCACAGTCTCAGGGTGATCGAGAGAGGGGGACACAAGTTCCTGCTGATGGTGGGGTCTGCTGATACTCCGCAAGGAACCTGTTTTCTTGTCCTCGCATTCAAAGTTCCAGATCACCTGATCAAGAGAACACCCGGTCCGTGACATGGTGAGGTTCAGACCCTTAGAGTGAGCGACCCTTTTCTCTCCTCCTTTCTTTGATGCCTCAAGTTCTGTCGAGGAGGGGAAGAACTTTTTAGGGAGTGTCAGCAGTTTCTCAGGAGAAACCATGCTGCCCGAGGGATTCATGCTGCCCGACTACACCAGAAACATAGCTTGTTTAGCCCCCACGATCTCGTGGCTTCTTGGATCGAAGGCCCTAGAGGATAGACCTGTTCTCGAGGAGCTCGACTATGATGTGGACAAAATTGTGTTGTTCCTCCTCGACGCGGCCGGCGAGTTGATCGAGCCTCTGCCCTTCATGCGCAGGTGGATAAGCCTCACCTCGACGTTCCCCTCGACGACGGCAACGGCCCTCACGACCCTCTCCACAGGACTTCATCCGGGTGAACACGGATGCCTGGGCTTCTCCATATACTTAAAGGAGCTCGGGGTCATCGGCAACATGATAAAGCTCCACCCGGCCTATGTGGGCGGTTCCGATGGACTGATAAACATGGGCCTCAAACCTGAAAGTTTTGGAAAGACGTTATTTGAATTGATGGATGGAAAATCCGTCTACTTTGCTGATAGAAAGATTCAAGGAAACGGATTGTCCAGACTTACTCTCAGAGGATGTGAGGGGAGGTCCTGCATAAGCTTGACCGATCTCCTGATATCCCTCAGGAGGGAGGCGGAGGGGGGAGACGCCAAGCTCATCTACGCCTACTGGGGATCCCTGGATGCTATAGGTCACATGAGGGGACCTGACTCAGAGAACTTCAAAGAGGAGTTTAGACAGGCAGCCAAGCTCTTTCAGGAAGTCTTCATTGATAGGATCCGGAGCCCTAGAAAGACGCTCGTCCTATTCTTGGGCGATCACGGAATGTGTGATGTGAGGAACCGGATCCTCACGAACGAGAGGAGGGACATTCTGAACTCCCTGAGGATGCCCCCCACAGGAGATCTTAGAGCCTCCTACCTGTACACCGAGGAGGTGGATAGGGTGAAATCCATGATGAACGAGCTGGGAATGTATGTTCTCGAGAGGGAGGAGGCCATCAAATCGGGTCTCTTTGGTCAGTTCAACGAGCAACATGAGGACAGGATCGGAGATCTTGTGGCAGTCCCTCCGGACGGGCTGGGAATGTGGCATGACTTCAGGAGGGATGAGGGAAGAGAGTATCCCGTCGGGGGGCACGGAGGTCTTCACAGGAGGGAGATCACGATAAGACTGTACTATGGAACCGTGGATGAGATGAGAGAGGGGGTTCATTCCACCTGAACTACCTCAGCGTTCGGCAGAAGTCTCTTCACGCTCATAGCGTTGGCGACATCGAGAAGCCACCAATGATGAGAATAAGGGGAGACAAGCAGTACATCGTTACTTATCTCACCAAACGATCCTTTGAGACAGTTAAAGGCTTCCATAACTGTCAACATGAGTGAGGTCATCCCCTCCTTGCTGGTCCTGCTTGATTCATCCACCGCCGCGGCTGATAGATAGCAGACACCGGAGGTAGCTTTCATCCACACGCTTACGGATTTAGGTACTTTTCTCTTCGACCAGACGTTCTCCCTGTATCTTTCCATCAGATGAAGTACCTCCACCGCCTTGAAGACGGTCAACGCTCCTTTAGGTTCTATCAAGGGGTCACCGTACGATCCTCTAAGGCCGCTCTTTGAGTACACTATGGAGACCTTCCAATTATCTACCTCCGTGTCCAAGAAGGCTCTCCCAAATATCCTCAAGGTGTAGCACCACTCTTCAGATACCTGCTCATAGCTGAGAAGAGCGGGAACTTTCTCGACCCTTAGGAGCACATGGAATCCTTCCTCTCCACCGGTCCAGCTTGATATCTCACATCCACTCGGCAGAGTTTTTTCCAAGAAGTGTACGACGGATCTGTATTTCAACCGCCTCACCTTTGCTGGGCGACCTAGCCCACCGGTCTCGAGACATTAAGGCCTCCCCTCTGTAAAAATTTTTCCTGATTTCTCGGTTGAAGGCGACGGCCGGTCAAGACTTAACTCCCCGAATCACGTACACCATATCCAGAGGAGTTAGACGGAAGTCGCTCACTCGAGGATTGAGGCCGCACCTCCTCATGATCGACATGGTGGTGTCCACCCCCGTCAGAGAGGAGGTCGTCGTCATCAACTCTCCTCCGTATCTCAACAACTTGGAGGCATGCTCGAGCATGCCTCTCAGGATCCTCAGATCTGTGCCCCCACACCAGTTCAGGTCGAGGCTATCTAAAGGATCCACGGGCAGATACGGAGGATTCATGATCATGTAATCCGCTTTTATGTGAGGACTCCCGAGCTGAAAACTCGCGTTGGCGTTGTTCATCCTAGCGTTCAGCCTAGAGGCGGCCACAGCCACCGGATTTATGTCATAACCAAGAATCATCTTCAGGTCGAAGTTCAAAGCCGCGTATATTGAGATCGCGCCTGATCCGGATCCCATCTCCACCATCACACCTTTGGGATCGAGATTTTTTATCAGAAGCTCTGTGGAGGCGGTGAGGACTGGATTGAAAACCGAGTAGGGTATGTACAGCTTCATACCACAGAACCTGAAGTATGTCTTTACTCTAGGAACCGCCTTATGCGTGATCCTCAGAAGCCACCGGGCGATCTCCGCTCTTCTCACCGATAACCCAATGAACTTGTTTAAGTCTTTCTAAAAATCTCTCTATGTTAAAAAACTAGGAGAGGCCCAGGTACCTCTTTATAGAGGACCAGTTCAGATATACGTGGATCACAGAGGCTCCGGCCAGCACGAACGCTGCATATTTGTGCAGTTCACGGCCGAACCTTGGAACCCCGAAGAGAGACATGTTCTTGAGGTTGGCGGGAGCTATGGTCATCATTATGCCCGTGGCGAGAACCACCAGACCGGAGAACAGTATTATCAGCGCTACCGTCCTCCTTATCTCATAAACGACTCCCATGATCACACCCCAGTTATCCTTTCGGCCACAAGTCCTTTGGATATGTCAACCATCTTCTCGGCGATCAAGCCGCTCTCCGTCAGCATGCAGTCGATCTTCACGGAATCTCCTACCTTCACCATGGTTAGAAGTTTCTTGAACCCGACCTTGCCGATGCCCTTCACGTTCCATACCCCCCTAACGATCACGGTCTTGTCATCCACCTTAAGCTCTCCCGAGTCCTCGTTCACCAGTCTCACCGTCCCGCTTACTGTGCTTCCTCCCTGAAGTCCTGGTCCTCCTTGATGCTCCTGTCCCTGCGGTCCATATCCCCCTGGTCCTGCAGCTCCCTCACCGAAATGCTCTCCCCATACCATCGACCTTATTATGGGGGCGTAAAGCGGGAAAGTAGCTAATAGGACACCTATTATCACGGCTACAATAAGCCCTGTTTTGATCTCCGAACTCATGGATATACCCTGCTAGGGGGAGCTAACTCCGTATATAAAAAGGGTTTCCTTTGGGAGGACCTCCGCTCGGAAAATGTGGTCCCTTATCAGTAACTTTTTTACCTCAATTGGAGAAGTCTGCTGTGTTCTGGTGGATGTGCGATGATCCCAGAGATAAGGATGACCAGAGAATCGAAGCTCATCTCAGCAGTCTACGGACTAGGGGGTTTCTCGAGCGGAATCTTTGCCACCGTGTGGGAGCTTTACTTCAAGGAGTTGGGTTACGGAGGGACTGTGATAGGGCTGTACAGCATGATCAGTGGAGCGATAATTTCCATTTCCCTTCTGCCAGCTGGATATATCATTGATACAACCGGGAGAAAGAGATCCTGTTCAGTCGGCCTGGTGATCTTCGCTCTTTCATCCATGCTCATGGTGTTTTTCACCGACATCTGTTGGGTGATCGTGATCGCCTTGCTCGATGGTGTGGGAGTTGCCCTGACTTACCCCTCCTTGGGAGCTCTGCTGGCGGATAAGTCCGAGGAGATCATGGAAGATGCCTTTAGCATGTCCTCCTTCTCGTTCAACATAGCTATGGCCTTGGGATCAGCTGTCTGCTGGCTGCCCGACGTGATGTTTAACATGGGGGTTCCTTACCTCAAGTCTTACAGGTGGATGATCCTTCTCAGCGGCGTCCTCAACCTCGCCGCGATACCCATCCTGATCCCAGTGGAGGAGGTCAGGCAAACGGTGAGAAGAGGTCATGTACGCAGGGTCCTCAGAAACAGGGAGATTATGTCTCTCCTCCTGGCCAACCTGTTGATCGGAACAGGTGCCGGTTTCAGCATCCCCTT
>CAZGKA010000127.1:0-5967 GCA_964525965.1 uncultured Nitrososphaerota archaeon | reverse complement strand
CGCTCGTGGGAATAGATCTAAGCGAGGAGAACAGGGCTGGATCCTACTACCAGGTGGACGAGAAGGTCATCGGAGCGAGCGCCAAAACACCAGGTCTAACCGTTCTTCCCTTCGAACAAGCCCTTGAAGAGGGTTTCTTGGAGAATTACGTGTGGAAGCTAGTTCCTCCTGACCTAGACAAGTACACGGCTCTTAACGCAATGCACGGCAGAAGGGGCTATGTCGTTATAGCGGAGAGGGGGAGGAAAATAGCGGAGCCCGTGCAGACCTGCCTGTTTATGTCCTCTCCAAGAGGGATACAGGTCCCGCACAATGTGATAATAGCTGAGGAGGACTCTGAGCTGAGCGTCTACACTGGATGCACCATCATGACGGAGGTCGTCGGCCTCCACGCAGGGGTCACCGAGATCTACGTCAAGAAGGGAGCCAGGGTCAACTTCGTGATGCTCCACGCCTGGAACGAAGATGCCCACGTCAGACCACGGACGGCGGTTCTCGTGGAGGAGGGAGGAACTTACGTCGAGCACTACATAAACATGACCCCTGTGGCCTCGCTCCAGGCCAGGCCGAGAGTTACACTCGCAGGAAGAGGAGCCAGAGCTCACCTCTCCTCTGTCATAGTGGCCAAAAAGAGATCCATAATGGATTTCGGAGGTCTGATCAGGCTCGAAGGTAAGGAGACGGGAGGGGAGATAATATCCAGGATCATAGCCAAGGACTCCGCCAAGGTCACATCGAGGCTCAGACTGGAAGCCAGCGGGATTGGTTGTAAGGGACATACGGAGTGTAACGGCTTGATGCTCTCTGACAGCGCTCAGATCCTGACAATTCCGGAACTCCTGTCCTCAATTAATGACGCTGAGCTCACGCACGAGGCGGCTGTCGGTAAGCTCAAGGAGGAGGAGATATACTATCTGACCGCCAGGGGGATAAAAAGGGATGAGGCGGTCGCCATGCTGGTGAGAGGCTTCATGAACGTCAAGGTCGAGGGATTGCCCCCGAATCTCAGGAGACAGATAGATATCGCGGTCGCCATGGCGGCAGCTGGCCTCTGAAGATCACGACGACATCCTGAGCTTTATGTATCTGTAGGCCTCATCAGAGGTCTCGAAAGCGTAGTGTACATGGGCGAAGTCTCTCCTGAACTCCGCCACCTTCTTGGCCACGGCCCTCGGGTCTTCCCCATCTAGGAGAACCATCCTTATGAACCTGGCTATTTCCTTCATCTCCTCCTCCTTCATCCCTAGCCTGGTGACCTCAGCTACGCCCATCCTAATACCTCCTGGATCGAAGAAGCTCCTCCCCCTCTTTATGTCCCATGGAAGGAGGTTTCTGTTCACTATTATGTTGGCCTCCTCCAGCAGCTTCTCGGCCTTCATGCCGCCTATCTCGTGGACATCGAGGAGGACCTGATGGCTCCTCGTGAAGCCCTTCTTCTCACCTGGAACCTTGAAACCCTCGTCATGAAGAGCTTCTGCGAAGCTTCTAGCGTTCTTCACCACCTGGGAGGCATATTCTCTGCCGAACACGGACATCTCTGCTAGGGCGACTGCCAGGGCTGCGACAGCGTTGAGGTGGTGATTGCTCAGAAGTCCGGGAAAGCTGGCCCTCTTTATCTTCTCAAACTTCTCCTCGTCGTTCGTCAGCACCATCCCGTGCTGTGGTCCGGGAAGGGTCTTGTGCGTGCTCATCGTCATGGTGTCCGCGCCCTCGTCGATGGGGTCCTGAAATTCTCCCCCAGCTATGAGACCGGCTACATGAGCCGCGTCATAGTTGACGACTGCTCCGAGGCTTTTGGCCGCTTCAGAAAGCTCCTTCACCGGCTGAGGAAACAGGATCACACTGCCGCCCAGCATGATCAGCTTCGGCTTGTACTTCTCCATTCTCCCGATGGTCTTGTCCACATCGATGTTGAGCTCCTCATTGTCGTAGGCCAGGTACTTGACGTCCAGACCCCTGACAGCGCCAGCCGTCCCCCCTATGAAGTTGCCCTTCTGTCCCAAGAGGGGACCCATGCTTATGTGTCCCCCTTTGGTTATCGGGAGAGCCATCATCACATCTCCAGGGGAGGTGAAGGCTGTGTAGACTGCAAGGTTTGCTACAACACCACTTATCGGTCTCACATCAGCAAACTTCACTCCGTAGAGCTGCTTCGCCAGCTCCATCGCTATGTTCTCCACCTCATCCATGTACTTCGTGCCGGCGTACACTCTCTCACCCACCCATCCCTCAGCGTACCTGTGGCCGAAATCGCTTATCAGCGCCTCCTTTACGGCACAGCTCGTGACGTTTTCGCTGGCTATGAGGGGTATGGATGAGGAAAACCACCTATGGTGTTCCTCCATCAGGGAGAAAACTTTCTCATAAGCCTCCTTGGGATCCAACAGATCCTCACCGACACATCCAAGAGGGTGTAAGATTAAACACTTTGGTTTCTCCTAGACATGGGGCTCCCGGTGACCTGGATGGGAAAGGCCAGCAGGAAGATCTTAGAGATCATCTCCAAGCTTTCCGGAGCTGAAAGCAGGGATGTCGTTTTAGGACCGCATCCCTGTATAGATGCCGGTATAGAGAAGGTTTGTGGAGGGTACAGGGTCTACTCCGTCGATCCAACTTTCTCGGTTCCTCTGAGGGACTTGGGATACCTTGCCTTCTGCTTCTCGTTCGCCGATGTAGCGGTCGTTGGAGGGAGGCCTTCTCTGATGATCAACACGATCCTTCTCCCGGCCGATGCCGAAGGAGGTCTAGAGGTTGAAATAGCGAGACAGCTGGACGAGGTCGCTAGGAGATATGGGGTAAAGATCATCACAGGACACACCGGCAGATATTCGTGTGTGAGGGAACCTGTCGTCGTCTCCACAGCTATTGGCTTCACTAAAAAGCCGTTGACCCCGGACGACGTGTTGGATGGAGATTCTCTGATCCTCATCAGACCTCTGGGGTCTGAGCTCTTGTACAGCTTGGCCAACTTGCGGCCGGACGTCATGGAATCTGTAGCTGCCTCCATCACCGTCTGGAGTAAGTCTAGAGAGGAGCTTAATGCTGTCGACCCTGCTCTTCTCATGTACGGGTCTGGTTTCGCTTCCTACATGAAGGATCTCGCTGAGGGAGGGCTTATAAGAGCTATCAACGACCTCGCGAACCTGAGCGGCCTTGGGTTTGAGGTAGTGTTCGAGGAGCTTCCCATACCACCTGAGCTGATAGTCCTCTCGGAGAAATTCGGATTTGATCCGTTGGCCGCCTCCAGCTCAGGGACTGTGCTCGCCGTGGTGAGATCTTGGAAAGCAGATATGGCCCTCGACTTCATGAGATCGAGGGGGTTCGTGGCGAGGATAATCGGAAAAGTTTTGAGGAAGGGAAGGTACCTCGTGAGAGAGGGAAACAGGCGGCCGTTCCCTGAGAAGGCGGAGGACCCCTACGCCAAGGTGATTGGATGAAGTGTGAGGTGAAGGAGATCCTCTCCATGATATACTGGAAGCCTGGTGAGGATCCGAAGAGGTTCGATATAGTGTTCATCTCCAGAGGAGTTGAGGGCGGCTTGGAGAGCATAAGAGCCTCGGAAGCGAGGCTTTCAGGGGATCGCCTGGAGCAAGGAGATCGTGTGATTCCTCTCCACAGGATAGTTGAGATCAAAAAGGATGGTCAGGTCATCTGGAGGAGAAAGTTTTCTTGAACTTAACCACTATATCCTCACAGTTTTCCTCCAGAAACTTGGCGAACTGTGTCAGTCTCTGGATGGTCAGGTCGTTTATTCCGTGCTCTATGTAGCATGCGTCCTCCTCAGCTATCTTCTCGGGAACCCCTAACACTTTTGATAAGAAGTCCTTCAGTAGAAGATGTTTCTCATAAACACCCGAGGCTATCTTCTTTCCTTCCTCAGTCAGCCTGATGAACTCGTGTTTTTCATACTCCACGTAACCCTTCTTCGCCAGATCATCTAGATAACCGACCACGCTGGACGGCTTAACCCCCAACTTCTTGGCAATGTCTTTAACCCTGATGAACCCTTTCTCTTTCTGGAGGATGTACATAGCCTCTAAGTACTCCTCAGTCCTCTTGCGCAAACTCATGCGGATCCTTGATACCTCTCCCATGTCTTAAATTATAAAGGTTAGGGGATCACATTTAAAAGCTCGATATAACTAATTATTGTTGGTGATGAGGAGGGAGCTGGACACCCTAATCTGGGTGCTCAGCAGCTCCACCAGGAGAAAGATCGTTAGGCTCCTGGTTAGGAGGCCTGCTTACCTGCTGGAGATGAACAAAAAGCTGGGCATATCCCAGCAGGCTCTGTTAAAACACTTGAGGGAGATGGAGAGAAGAGGTATAGTTGAGACCTTCAACGAGGAGAGTTCTTACAACGCCCCCCCTAGGAAGTACTACAAGCTGAGGGACGGCCTCGCTTGGATATATACATTCTTCATGGACGATGAGTTCATGGACCTTCTCATGGAGGGGGAGGAGATGGATCTCGGATCGATGAGCGATCTGATGGACAGGATATCCAACATGTTGGATAAGATGTCAGATGAGAATATAGATGCCGTGATAAAGGACGTGTGTAGGCTTCTCAGCTCCCTCCTCAGGATGAGGGAGCATATGAATAGTTAAGTTTATATAGTAGCTAACCTTTAGTTAGATACTGGAGTATAGTCGAATAATAGGAGGTGAGGGATATGTGGTGGAGCAAGAGGTGGAGGAGAATCTTTGAGGATCTTGAGAAGGAGATAGAGGAAATGGAGAAGATGTTCGATGAGGAGTTCTCCAAGATCTTTGAGAGTATGAAGAGCGGAAAGCCTTACGTTTACGGCTTCAGCATAACTATAGGTCCTGACGGTAAACCCATCATAAGAAGGTTCGGCAACGTTGAACCACCGTGGATCGTGAGGGAGGAGGGCGAGGAGTACAGAACGCCCTTCGTTGACGTCTTCACCGACGAGAAGACCAACGAGGTCAAGATAGTGGTGGAGCTCCCTGGCGTGAGCAAGGACGAGATAAACCTTGAGGCCACTGAGAAGACACTGACCATAGAGACTACAGGTGAGAGAAAGTACAGGACCAAGGTGGACCTGCCCGTGGAGGTAGATCCAGACTCGGCCAAGGCCAACTACAATAACGGAGTCCTCGAGGTGGTTCTCAAACCGAAGGAGGAGCTTAAGAAGGGCAAGAAGATAAAGATAGAGTGAGGGTGAGGAAACCCTTCCCTAATTTTTTGTGAAGGAGAGTGATGTTTATGGCCAGGAAGGATGAGAAGTTCGTCACTGTCAGGGTCGCCGAGGCCCTGCAGAGGGATGTCGGAAGGGGGATAGCCAGGCTCGATAGAAAGGTCATGGAGGAGCTTGGCCTCAACCCCGGAGATATAATAGAGCTCGAGGGTTCTAAGAGGACAGTGGCCATAGTGTGGCCGGGATATCCCGAGGACTACGGCAAGGGGATAGTCAGGATAGATGGGTTCATCAGGAGGAACGCTGGTGTAAGCTTGGACGATGCTGTGAACATAAGAAAGGTGGAGCCCAAGAAGGCCAGAAGCATAACTCTGGCTCCCACAGAACCGTTCAGATTGGTGGGAATAGAGGAGTATGTCAAGAGCTTGCTCCTAGGGAGAGCTCTCACTAGGGGGGACACCATACCGATAAACCTCATGGGGAGGAGGTTTAACCTCGTGGTGACGGCCATCTCGCCCACAGCCGACGCTGTCATAGTCGACAGAGACACCACCGTGAGGATAAGCGACAGACCGGTCACTGAGGTGAGGGCCATACCCAAGGTCACCTACGAGGACATAGGAGGTCTGAAGGACGTCATCCAAAAGATAAGGGAGATGGTCGAGCTTCCTCTCAGACACCCGGAGATATTCAGGAGGCTCGGGGTTGAACCTCCTAAGGGGGTACTTCTCTACGGTCCTCCAGGGACTGGTAAGACCCTTCTGGCTAAAGCCGTGGCGAACGAGAGCGGAGCCAACTTCAT
>CAZGKA010000126.1:0-14731 GCA_964525965.1 uncultured Nitrososphaerota archaeon | reverse complement strand
CTTCAGAAGGTCCTGACGATACCGGGCATAAAGGAGTCCAACACCTCGCTGGTGCTCGAAACAATAGTGGAGAGGATCTCTATAATACCTAAAGACCTCAGGGTTGGTAAGAGAAAGGCGTCATGACCCCCTTTCCCTGATTTTAGATTCTTACCATCCTCAGGGGCTCGGCTCTTATACCCATCTCCCTTCTTACGTAGCTGGCCAAAGTTTCGACCATGCCATGCACTGTGTAGACCGCCTGCGGTGAGGCCCTCCTGATGACGTCGATTAGGTCGTAGAAATCCCCATGAGAGCTCAGACAAAATCCTCTAAATCCATAAAACCTCTTCTTGAGAACCCATCCCGTTACTATGGCCTTCCTGTCAGTATTCACGAGATTCGTCCTGTTCGTGACGATGACGCACGGCCCGTCATCCCTCAAGCTGAACTTCAGGCGGCTATACCTCGCCAGTATAGAGGAGGCCTCCGCAGCCTCACCGACAGCGACGACCTCGGCGTTAGTCAACCTGTTGAACGTGGATATCACCTCCTGTGCCTTGCCCACCGTGTAGGCTTTTATCAAGACCTTCTCTCCGGATCTAACCAGATCCACCGCCCATTTGACGAGCTCGGCTCTGACCTTGTAGGGATCCGGGAAGCGGTACTCAGGGGAGCCATACGTACTCTCTATTATGACCACGTCCGCTTCCGGAACATCTGCCGGGCCTTCAACGTGAAGGCCTCCCCTAGGATTCACATCTCCAGTGTAGAGGATTCTCCTTCCATCAACCTCTATGAGGTACATAGCAGATCCGACTATGTGCCCCGCAACGAAAGGGGTGATCTTGATATCCTCCAGAACCAGCGTCTCATTGAAGCTCAAGGGAGTTATCGATTCCGGAGGAGCTCCATAAAACCTGGTGAGAAGGCTTACAGTTGGATGAGTAGCGTATATCCTAGAATTGGGATTTTTAACATCTCTCGGGATGTGATCACTATGTCCGTGCGTCAACAGGACGGGAACACCTCTATCCGTTCTCTTGGGGTCTATGAGGATCTTGGTTCCATTGGCTCTGAGCTCCAGACCGTTGTTCCATCCAATGGTAATCATCTGGAGGATCACCCCAGGTGAACCATTAAATAATCTTCTAGGTCGTTCCTCATGGTGGTGTGATTGCCCAAGGGTAAGAAGAAAAGAAGGGATATAATGCCGATGTCGGTGGCGGGAATATTGAGCTTCTCTACTGAGGACACTGGAGCTATAAAGGTTCCAAAATGGTTTCCGATCGTGCTGACCGTGGTAGTGGCTCTCGTGATAACCACCCTTCCCTTAGTGATTCACTGAGCGTGAAGTTGTGGTGAGGGTAGGTGGAGTTCCTCCCTGTAGACCCAGATAGAGTTATAAAACTCTCCCTTCAGCTGGCCAAAGAAGTTAAGGAGTCGAACTTTCAGCCGGACGTGATAGTGAGCATTCACAGAGGAGGCATGGTGATAGCTAGGCTCCTCAGTGATTATCTAGATGTCAGGGACATAAGATCTGTCAGGGTTGAGCACTACACCACTTTGGAGAAGGAGGAGAGTGCTAGGATAGCGGAACCGCTCCCCAACAGGCTGGACGGTCTCAAAGTTCTCCTAGTCGACGACGTCTCTGACACCGGCGAGAGCCTGAAGGTCGCGAAACAGCACCTCTTGGATATGGGGGCGTCAGAGGTCAGGGTGGCGACGCTTCACTACAAACCGTGGAGCTCCGTTAAACCGGACTACTTCGTCGAAGAGACGGACAGATGGGTGGTCTACTTCTGGGAATGGGCTGAAACATCCAAATATCTCCTTGACAAACTTAAAAAGGACGGATTCAGCGAGAAGGACGTGAAGAAGATCCTCAGAGAGGAGATAGGAATCCCCGAGTTCATACTCAGATGGGTGAACGAGCCTTGAAGGAAGAGCTCTTCGAGAAGGTCATCTCACTGGCCGAACGCAGGGGTTTCTTCTGGCAGTCGGCCAGGACGCTCTACTCTGACGCCCCTGCGGGTTACTGGGTTTACGGTCCCTTGGGAACGCTTCTCAAGAGGAAGATAGCTGACGCCTGGAGAAGAGAGATAGTGATCAAGGAGGGGGCCCTGGAGATAGAGACACCTCTCACCCTTCCCATAAAGGTCTTCGAGGCCTCCGGGCACCTAGAGCACTTCTTCGACAAGCTTACTGAATGTAAAAGGTGCCACACCAGGTTCAGGGTCGACAAGCTCATAGAGGAGCAGTGCGAAATAGAGGAGAATCTTGAGGGAATGAGCGACGAGGAGCTCATGAGGATACTGGTCGAGAAGGGGGTCAGGTGTCCCAAGTGCGGGGCCTCAAGCTGGACCGAGATAAAGCACTTCAACCTGATGTTCACCCTCCAAGTGGGAGCAGACGCGACCGAGCCGAACGCCGCTCTCAGACCGGAGACCACACAAGGGAGTGTTGTGGAGTTCAGAAAGGCCTACATGGTCTCCAGGGGGAAGCTGCCCTTCATACTGGCTCAGGTGGGAAGAGTCTTTAGAAACGAGATCTCTCCTAGAAGAGCCCTGATAAGAATGAGGGAGTTTCAACAGCTGGAGGTCCACGTTTTCTTCGACCCAGAGAATACCTCCGACTACGACGAGAAGCTCAAACCTCTCCTGGACTATAAGTTGAGGTTCCTCAGAAGAGAAGACAGGGAAACCGGAAAGATCTCCGAGATGACCGCGAGGGAGGCTCTTGAGAGCGGATACACGATAAACTCGCTCATAACCTACTGGCTCGTGATCTACCAGAAGTTCTTCAACGAGGTGATCGGGATTCCTCTAGAAAGGTTGAGGTACAGAGAACTGATAGAGGGGGAGAAGGCCCACTATGCTCTGGTCCATTGGGATCTCGAGGTCTACACGGAAGATCTCGGATGGATTGAGCTGGTGAACAACGCCTATAGAACTGATCACGACCTGTCAGGGCATCAGAGGGTAAGCGGCGTCAATCTAAGTGTGGACGTAGGTGGCAGAAAAGTGATGCCCCACCTCTACGAGCCCTCCATAGGGCTGGACCGCGTGGTCTATCACGTGCTCGCTCTCTCCTACAGGGAGGACGACAAGAGGGTGTGGCTTGCCATACCCAGACATCTGGCCCCGATAGAAGTGGCCGTGTTCCCTCTGCTGAGCAAAGAGGAGCTTACCTCCAAGGCAAGGCAGGTCAGGGATCTCCTGATGAGCGAGGGATTCCATGTCTTCTACGATGAGAAGGGGAGCATAGGAAGAAGGTACAGAAGGATGGACGAAGTGGGGACCCCCGCCTGTGTGACGATCGATCATCAGACCCTCTCCGACGACACCGTGACCCTCAGGGACAGGGATACGATGAATCAAGTGAGGCTGAGTCTGGAGGAACTTCCTGGGGCGCTCCGGAGGTTCCTCTCCGGGGCTTCACTGGAGGAACTCACGGAGTGACCCTGATTGCTGGTTTTTTTCAAGAGGTTCAAGTGGAGACTTTCCGTCCTGTTGAGGAGCAGTTTAGGTCTCCTTCCAAGTAACGTGATCATCTCTCACGGAGATGTGGACGGAATAATATCGGCGGCCCTCGTCAGGAGGTACTTGGGAGAAGATGCCTACATAATTTTCACGAGCCCTAGAAATCTCTCAGACACGCTCTCCCTAATAAAAGGTAGGAAGTTTAAGCTTTATCTGACAGATCTAGCGCTAAATTTAGCGATAGCACAATCAGTCGCCGATCAGCTCAGGAACCTGAAGGACAAGGGATGCATGATCACGTGGATAGATCACCATCCGTGGAGTGCTGAGGCATTGGAGGCGGTCAAGCCCTACGTGGACTCTTTGGTCATAAGAGAGGAGACGAGCGCCGCTAAGCTCGTCATGGAGGCCCTTTCCCTGAGGGATCCGTTCTCGACAAGGCTTGTTGAGATCGCTAATGACGCTGATACAGCGAGATACGAGCTGAGGATAAGCAGGATGTATCGCTCAGCCTCCAGAAGCACTCGACTCAAGAGGAAAATAATAGATCTCCTAGTTGAGGGAGAGCTGATGTCTGAGGAGATAGAAAAAAACCTCGAAAGGTCCGCTAATGTGGATGTAAAGCTAGACGATCTGTCTTACGACGTCTTAAGTACGGTTAGTGGAAGGAAGTTTGCTATCTTCGACTTTAGATCAAGTCCGGGCCCTGTCTCGTGCATCGTGAGGGCTCTCTGTCAAAAGGAGGATCTGGACTTCGTGCTGGTGATATTTAGCCTGAGAAAGTTCTCCCTCTACAGGTGCAGGCAGGCGGACGATATAAATCTCAGGAAGATCTGTGAGTCCTACGGAGGGGGCGGTCACACGTTCGCCTGTGGCGGCGTCCTCGAGGTTCCCCTGAAGGACAGGATAATCTCGATCTTCAGGCCTAACTACAGACCGAAAGAGCTGGAGAACTTGGTGAAGGACCTGATCGAACTCCTTTAAATGATCAGAAAAATTCCATAAGGCCCTCTCTTCCCAGTTCTATGATCACAAGCTCTTTCCATAGAGGGAAGGCAACGTTGTACACGCTTATTCCACCGAGCCTCGCGAACTTGGTCCCCTTGTGAGAGTGTCCGTGAATGACGAGATCGGGCCTCCTCCTCTCTATGACCCTCTCAAATCCCCTATGTCCGAGATGTCTCCAGATCTTAGGGTTCTCACCCTTCAGGGTCCTGAAGGTCACTGAGTAATGCGATACGAGAATTCGAAAGTCCGCTCTCAGCCTGGAGAGGAGCTCGTCCACGACCTTAACTCTCTCGGAGTAGATTCTGCCTATGTTCGGTATGTTCTTGGACTGCCAGTACGTTGGTTGCTCTAAGCTCCCCCTGGTCCCCACAATCCCGACGGAGAACCCCTTAATCTCGAGAGTGAAGGTCTCATCACTTAGGAAAATGAGCTCCCCCTCAAACCTCTCTCTGATGACGTCTTCGAGCTCCTCGTACTCCTCATTACCAGGAACAGCCACTCTTGGGGCTTTGAACTTGTCGAGCACATCAAGGATCTTCCTGTACTCATCCACTCTTCCCTTGAGTATCATGTCCCCTGCCAGTATCACGAGATCCGGCTCATAAGAGGCTCTCTCAACCTCTCTTACGAACTGGTCGAACCATTTGGGTGAGTGGACATCCGAGGTAGCTAATATATTCAGTGAGCTCATTCCAGCTTTTCCCTCATCCAGCGAGCTCTGATCTCCCTTATAGCCTCGGGGGTTTTTATGTTCATCGGACAGACCTCCTTGCACTTTCCGCATCCCAGGCAGAAGAAGGACTGAATCATTGCTTCATCCATCCTGCCCGTTATGGCGTTCCACAGCACCCCTATGCCGCCGACGTAGGCGTCTCCGCCCCAGTACCCACCAACCAGATCGAACACGGGACACAGGTACTGGCAGGACCCGCACCTCAGGCAGTACAGCGCTTCCCTGAGGACAGGGTCTCTGGAGGCCTTCATCCTCCCGTTGTCCAAGAGGATCACGTGAACCTCCCTAGGGCCATGAGCTCCATAAACTATGGTCTTCTCTATGTCTCCTGTCTTGCTGGGCCCCGTTATCGCGCTTAAGTAGGCCACAGCTCCATAGCCAGCGTACTTCATGATCACATCGCATACCTTGAACGCATCTTCGAGCGTGGGAACTATCTTCTCCACCCCCACCACAGCTATGTGCACCTCGGGTAAGGCGGTGACCAGCCTCCCGTTTCCCTCGTTGGTTATGAGAAACAGGCTTCCTGTGTCCGCCGAGAGCACGTTCGCTCCGGTCACTCCGAAGTCGGCCCTTATGAACTTCTCCCTCAGGAACCTCCTCACGACCTTGGTCATCTCAGGTATGTCGTCGGGATCGACCTCAGCGCCTATTTTCTCCCTTATCAGCTCCGCGACCCTCTCCCTCCTGACGTTTATGGCTGGAGTTATGAAGTGCATGGGTTTGGAGCCGAGCCACTGAACTATCAGCTCGCCGAGATCGGTCTCCCAGACCTCATTCCCCCTCTCCTGCAGGAAGCTCCTCAAGCCTATCTCGTCGGTTGTTATGCTTTTCGCCTTGACGACGAGCTTATGGCTTCCAACTATGTCTCCCACTATCTCCCTGGCCATGTCGGCGGTCCTGGCCAAGTGAACCTGGACCTTGTTCTCCTCGAGCGAATCCATGGCCTGTCTCACAAGTTCATCCAGTTTTGAGACAGCCCTCTCCTTTATGGACCTGACCTCCTTGGCTAGCTCCTTTATGTAGCTGTATTTCTCTAGGTATCTTCTCCTCTTGGCTAGATAGGACTTTCTCGATCTCTCGAGGGCTATCCTGAGCTCCTCATCCCTGAGCTTCTCCTTTAGGAACTCCCTCATCTCCTCAAAGCTCATCGCCTACACCTCCAAGACCTCAGCCACATCGAGGACCTGGGCCCCGAGCCTGTCACAGACCCTTCCCAAGTTCACTAGACATATCGGGCATGCGGTGACTATCCTCTTGGAAACGGCGGCAAGCTCTTCAACCCTTTTCTCCGCTAGAGACTCAGCCATCTCAGGGAATATTGATTCAAGAGGGCCACCGCAGCAGTTAGCGGTAAGACCGGATTCCTCGGGTTCCTCAACCCCTGAGACCACTCTCCTGAAAACGTCCAGCAGACCTGACCATCTGACTAGGTAGCAGGGATCATGGACAACGTGCCCCTCGAGGGAAATGCTTCCGTCGAGGAGCTCCATGTAGTGCTTCACCTCAAAATCGGCTTTTGTGTACTTGGGAAACACGTCCCTGAGCACGTGGTACGTGTGGGGGTCTATGGTAACTACGGTTCTGACTCCGTTCCTCTTCATGACCTCTACAACCCTCTCAGCGTGCCTCTCGAAGAGAGAATCCATTCCCATGTCGTAGTAAAGGGCTCCAGAGTAACTCTCCTCATCCCAGAGATAACCTATATCCGGGATCTTGTCTCTAACCAGCAGAAAGATCTTTCTCACTATCTTGTTGAACCGCTCCCGCTTCTTTTTGCTTGTTATCCTGCTTATAGAGGAGCTAAACCTTCCACCTATCTTCGCCAGACCCTTGGACAGGCTTCCTGGGACGATCTTCATGGCTGAAACCAGAAAGTCTATGTGGGGGGCGATCTGATAGAGCCCTCCCGTGTAGAAGATCACCTCTCCTCCTTTAGCCATCTCCAGTCCTTCGGCCCACTCGGAGAAGGATCTTCTATCTATTCCCAACGGATTGAACTTCTCCTCCTCATTTCTCCTGAGCAGGGCGGCTATGCTTGATAGATCCAAGGAACCCACCTCCTCGGGGAGGATCTTTCAAAACGGAGGTTCCAGGCCCAGCTCCTCAGCAACTCCTCTGATCATCTCTTGCGTCTTGATGTAGATCGGGATCCCATGTTTGAGCCTGTACCTCTCGGTGAGCCAGGCCTTTTCTCCATGGATCCATATTCTTCCCAGTTTCGGATGTCTCGGGGCCGACTTAAGCTCCTGCTTGAGGGCCTCCATGTTTTTCTTAAACTCCTCAATCGACGTGAAGCCCTCAGGGTTGATCGCCACGAAGAAATGACCCACGTTGCTGTACTTTTCGGTTGTGTTCTTCACTGATCTCCCCCACGCCGATCCTGTCAGCACTCCGCACAGTATGTCGACCGCCACCCCTAAACCATAGCCCTTATATCCTCTGAAAAGCTCTCCAAGTCCTCCAAGCGGTAGAAGAGCGCCGGACTTTATCACAACCTTGGGGTCCTTGGTGTACTCTCCTCTCTCGTCTATGGCCCATCCCTCAGGTATCTCCAGCCCCTTCCTTCCAGCGACTTCCATGGCCCCTATGGTCACTATGGAGGTCGCCATGTCCAGCAGGAAGTGAGGCTCCCTCTCTGACGGGACAGCGATCGATATCGGATTAGTTCCGATGTACTTCCCTATAGCACCGGTATGGGCTACCAGCGGTCTGGAGTTCGTGAGAGAGATCCCTATAAGATCCTCATCCAACGCCATCTTGGCGTAATAACCAGCTATACCGTAATGATTGCTGTTCCTAACTCCGACAACTCCTATGAAGTTCTCCTTCGCCTTCTCGATAGCCAGCCTCATGGCCCTGTAGGCGACCGGTTGACCCAAACCATGATCTCCGTCAACTAGAGCATGAACCGGTCCTTCCTTGACGATCCTTATGTCCGGTCTCGTTTTCACCGCCCCTACCTTAATCCCGTCGACGTATCTCCTAAGCCTAGACACCCCGTGGGACTCTATGCCCCTCAGGTCGGCGGCGACCAAGTTGTCCGCCACGATGTCGGCGTCTTCCTTAGGTACCCCTAATTTCACAAAGACCTCGCTGACGAAGGACCTGAGGCGTCCTGCATCGACCCTAATGTACTGGTCCGGAGGGTAAGGACCTCCCTTCTCGTACTCCAACAGGCCACTCATTGCGAAGAATCTTCACCCTTTGTTTTAAAATTTGCCTCTCTATCGTTGTACATCTGTCTTTTCAAGAAAAAGTAAACCTCCTTGGCTTCCATGGGAAAAATCTTGATCTAAGTAAAACTTAGAGGTTGGACTTGCTTTGTTCTTTCCAGTGTGAAAATAGTGTTGACCGAATTTTCTTTTTTATCCTCAAGCTTACAGTAAAACTCCATTATAATCAACAACGGCATGGAAGTTCGGCTGTTAGTTTAAACACACCTCAAATAGACCTCCAATTTATTCCGGTGGACTTCGGCAGCCGGTAGATCTGTAATAAAAACTCCCTCGGAGCGGGGCTTCAGGGCTGCCAGCATTCCACACGCTAAAAAACCTTATATACTTCCTCCCCTCGGCCCTCAACATGAGGGCCATGCCGGAGATAACCTGCCCTGTTTGCGGGTTCAATTTCTACGTCAATGAAGTCAGCTACGAGGGAGAGATTCAGTGTCCCAAATGTAAAGCCCTTCTTGAAGTGGTGATAGAGGACGACGAACTCACCGAGATAAAGGTGGTCACTGAAGGCGTAGAGGAGGAGCTCTGGGAAGGAGATGAAGACTTCTGGGAAGAAGAGGAGGAAGGAGAGGAGGAGCTCTGGGAAGAAGACTGGGAAGAAGAAATATAAAACTCCTTTTTATGCGGAGATGCTCGAACAATAAAAATAGGGGAATAGCCTGATAAGGTGGCCGCGAGTCTCTCAGTGCTCTCCAGCTTTTTTGAGTAGCTCCTCCCACCGTTTATCTATCTGTCTTTGAAGTTCGTCAAGTAGTTCCTTGTTCTCGGGCTTCAACAGATGCTTGAACCTTCCTTGATACTTTAGATACTCTGAGATGGGCTTCTTCTTAGACGGATCCCTAGCTATCGTCTTGCTCACACTTGTCAACCTGTATTCTCCTTCCACGACCTCGTAGAGCGGATGTACACAGGTCTCGACGGCGAGCTTTGCAATCTCTATGGTCTTGTTCTCCGGAACCCTCCATCCCCTCGGGCACACCCCGAAGGCGTGTATGAAGGAGGGCATGTTCTCCAACCCCTTTCTGAACTTCTGTATCTCATCCACCCAGAAGGCTGGAGATACCGTTGCAGCATAGGGTATCTTATGAGCCACGAAAATGTCGACGATGGGCTTCTTGGGCGCTAGCTTACCCTTTATCTTTCTACCCACGGGAGTGGTTGTCGTCCAAGCACCGAACGGAGTTCCTCCAGACCTCTGAATTCCGGTGTTCATGTAGGCTTCGTTGTCATAGAGAACGTACATGAACTTGTCTCCCCTCTCAAATGCCCCGGAGATTGATTGAAGCCCTATGTCGTAGGTTCCTCCATCCCCTCCTATAACTATCACATCGTAGTCCATCTCCACGTCAGGATCACCAGCGAACCTTCCTGAACGAGCAAGTCTGTTCCTAGCAGCTACCACTCCTGAGGCAGTGGCAGCAGCGTTCTCGAAGGCGTTATGTATCCAGGGGATCTTCCAGGCCGTGTAGGGAAATATGGTCGTGGCTACTTCAACGCACCCGGTGGCGTTGACAACGACTGTCGGCTTCCTCCTGGCCATCATAAGATGTCTCATGATTATTGCTGGCCCACAGCCAGCGCACAACCTGTGCCCGGAGGATATCCCGGGATCCTGAGCAACCTTCTTCGCCAGCTCTCTTATGTTAACCGCCATAAGATCACCCCCTCACACCCCTTATCCTCAGAACCGGTTCCGGATTCTTCTCAGCCTCTATGACCTCCTTGAACACGCTCTTTATCAGAGAGGGAGGCATATCCCTTCCTCCAAGCCCGTAGACGAAGTCTATGAGGATGGGTCCCATCCTTCCATAGAGATGGGCCGCTGTGTCTAGGTAGAGCTGTCCGTAGGACCCGAAGCTGATTCCTCTGTCGAGGATGCCGACGGCAGTCTTGTCCTTGAGCAGAGGTATTAGGCTCTCCTCGGGGAAAGGTCTGAACACCCTAACCCTCACGGAGCCCACTTTGAAACCCTCAGCCCTCAGATCGTCCACGACCTCTCTCACAGTTCCCATGGTTGATCCGAGGCCTACAAGCAGGAAATCTGCATCATCAGCTTTGTAAGGCTCGACAAATCCATCTCCATAGGATCTACCGCTCAATTTAGCGTATTCATCGTGTACTTCTTTTATAACCCTCTTAGCATTCTTCATAGCCTCTATCTGCTGCATCTTATGCTCCATGTAATAGTCAAACAGGTCGAGCGGTCCGAAGGTCAGCGGGTACTTGGGGTTTAGCATCCTGTAGACCTTCTTGTCCCCGTGGATCGCCGGAACCTCGATCTTATCGACCCTTCTATAGCCGACAAACTTGCTCACGGCCTCGTCATCTAGCACAGATACGTTTTGCAGGGTGTGCGTTATCAGGAAACCGTCCATCATGACCATGACGGGAAGCAGCACGTCAGGATGCTCGGCTATCCTGAACGCTTGGATCACGTTGTCGTAAGCCTCCTGAGCATCTTCTGAGTATATCTGAATCCAGCACGAGTCCCTAGCGCCCATACTATCGTTGTGATCGCAGTGTATGTTTATCGGACCCGATGGAGCTCTGTTGGCTATGGCCATCACCACGGGAAGCCTGAGACTTGAAGTTATGTACAGGATCTCGTGCATCAACTGAAGTCCATTTGCTGCCGTGGCTGTGAAGGTTCTGGCTCCCGCAGCCGCGGCTCCAACACAGGCACTTAGAGCGCTGTGCTCACTCTCAACCTTTATGAACTCGAGATCCACCTCTCCATCGTTGACGAACTCCGAGATTCTCTCCACTATTATCGTCTGTGGGGTTATCGGGTAGGCGGAGACCACGTCCACATTGCACTGTTTCACAGCATAAGCAACAGCCTCATCACCGTTTAGACCCATAACAACCTGCTTGACAGCAGCCATACGATCACCTCACCATCTTTATGGCCTTAACGGGGCATTCCTCCGCGCATATCCCACATCCTTTGCAGTACTCGTAGTTAGGTTTAGGAACACCCTCTCCGTCCCACTCTATAGCAGAATCGGGGCAGAACATCCAGCAGTTGCCGCATTTCACACACTTCTCCTCATCTATGACCGGCCTGAAGACCTTCCAATCACCGGTCTTATATTCGAGGGCGCTAAGGGGAACAACTCCTCCGATAGGGACCTCCTTCCATCCTTTAAGCTCGCTCATCCCATAACCACCTCCTCATAAGCTCTCCTTATGGCTCTGACGTTCTTCTCACCGACCTCTCCGGGCCATCTTTCCCTAATCGCTTCCTCTATCTTCTCCATCGGAACCACAGGAACGGCCTTTATCAAAGCCCCAAGCATGGCAGTGTTCGTTGCAGGTCTACCTATCTCCTCTAGAGCTATCGTGGTTGCATCCACCGTCCAGACCGTTACCGAAGGTTTGACGTTGAGCTTCTGCCTCAGATCCTGTGGCTTCTCCTCCGTGTTGACCACTAAATGCCCTTTGCCCTTAAGTCCCGCCAGTATCTTTGTGGGATCCTTCAATAACGTTGGATCAATCACTATGACCACATCGGGCTCGTATATGTTACAGTGAAGGGCTATCGGCTTATCTGATATCCTGTTGTAACCCTCGAGCGGCGCGCCACCCCTCTCCGGTCCGAACTGCGGGAAAGACTGTGCATACTTTCCAGCCTTTATTGCTGCGAGAGCTAGCACGGCAGAACCGCTCCAGACTCCTTGACCGCCTCTACCGTGCCATCTGATCTCCAACATGTTAAGGGCTCACCCAAGAACTCCCTCCCCCAAATGTAAAAAACTTGACGATTATTCCCGCCGTCGCTGCACAATAGAAACCGGAGAAAAATTGGTACAGTATTTCAAAAACTACATCGACTCTCGGCAGTTCTAAATTTTTCACTTGCTGCCCCACCATCTCTGTTTAAATAATACAAGAGAGGAGTTCCCCTCAGGGTAAGAGGAGAATGTCCGATAAAGTTATAGATGAGAAGACCGCTGAGGCTCTTCGCTCAAAGTTCGACAAGGAGATGAAAAGTCCAGTAAAGTTAGTCCTTCTTGTGGGTCAGAAAAATAAAGAGTATTGTGTCGCCGCCACTCAGATGCTCAGGGAGCTCTCCGAGCTATCCCCTCTTCTAACCCTAGAAGTTAGGGAGGACAACGTCGGTAAGGAGAGAACTCCTTCAGTGTTGATAGACCCTGAGAGGTACTCCATAAGATACACAGGATATCCGGGCGGATATGAGGCGTGGGCTTTTGTGGAGACGATATGTTTAGCAAGTAGACAAGACCCTGGACTGTCTCCAGATATCTTGAGGAAACTCAATCCGAAATCTAAGCTCAAATTAGTGACCTTTGTTACGCCTGAGTGCCCGCACTGTCCGCATCAGGTTCTCCTGATGAATCGACTGGCAGTAGCTTTTCCCAAAATAGTTGAGGCTGAGTGCGTGGAAAGTTATGAGAACCCAGACCTAGCAGATAAGCATGGGGTCACTGCAGTTCCACATACTCTCGTTATCTCTGAGAGGGGGGAGCTTCTCGGTACAATAACCGGCGCACAGCCGGAGGAGGTTGTTGTGGGAAAGATCGCATCAATGCTCTCCCAATGAAATTCGGGCTTGTTTAAGGCGGATTAATGTACCATAGCCTCCATTTTTAATGCTCCATATATTAAAAAAAAGACCTTATTATAAATGATTCTATTATTTTGTTACTCATTTTGTTTCCAGTGTTATGAGTAAATAAGTTTATTTAATTTCCGAAAAATGGGAAAATTTTTTATTTTTATTCGGCTTCCTTGGAAGAGACCTTTTGGGGGGGAGGGGACGACGGCTCTGGATACCCAGGACCTATTGAGAGATTTAATGAGAGTAGATGGAGTCCGTGGGTGTGCTATAATATGTAAAGATGGTTTTGTAGTGGAAAAAGACCTCCTGCCGAAGAACCTTCAAGCAGACTCTGATGAGCTTGCTGTCTTAGTGACGACCTTTCACGGTATGGCCAGAAAGATAGTATCTAAGATGGGTATGCCAGAAATAGATCTTCTAAACCTGGAGTGTCCTGACGGAAGCCACATCCTTATTCAGGATCTGGGAGGAACTCTCTTAGTCGTTCTTGCAGATAAAGATGCTACGATAGGGAAGATAAGATTCGAGGTTAAAAGACGTAAAGGTAGGATAGCCGAAAGCCTTGAGATGTGAGGGGCGATTCCGGTAGCTTACAAATTATTAAAAATTCTAAAGTGTGACAGTGAGTCTTCCCTAATAGGTGCGAATTAGAATTTCTCCTAGTGGTTTTTCTACCACAACGTTTTTTATTATATCCCTTCACCCTAGTTTATCCGGGGGATTGGATGGCTGTAACGGTACGGAGTGTCCTCTCCGACCTCTCCCGTATTGAGGGAATAAGAGGATGCGCCGTCGTAAGCAAGGACGGCTTCATCATAGAAAACGTGCTTCCCAGCGATTGCGAAGTTGATTCTGATGAGCTTGCCGTCATGGTAACAACGGTCTATGGAACTGTTGAGATGATAGGATCGGAGCTTAAGGTTGGTGGGATAGATCTCATAAACATAGAATTTCATGAGAGCTATCTCCTGATCCAAGATCTAGGAGAGGCTTTGCTGGTAGTCCTCTCAGACAAACAGACACCTTTGGGCAAGGTCAGGTTTGCTGTTAAGAAGCATAAAGACAAGCTCAAAGAAGCACTAGTTTCCTGAAGAAAGTTCTCTTAAATTTATGAACATTTTTGGGGGGGTCTGCTTGACCACTGCTGTAGATGAAGTTATTCAGAATTATAGAAAGATAGCCTTGGAGGAGATTGAGGGCAGGCGAACCCTCAGAGAAAAGGTATCAAACCATCGTCTGACGGATCTTTACACATCCAATAGGCCTTACTTCTCTTCACTGAGCAATGATGATCCAAAATACGTCGTACTGCTCAGGGGGATGAGGTATGGACATGAGCGGACAATGGGTCCTATGGTGGCGAACATATGGTATCAGGGAGGCCACCGCCTAGGACATGCCGTGGTATCCTCTGGAAGGGTGAAAAATCTAGATGATCTGAAGGCCTTCATGATCGAGCATAAGATCGGGTTGCTTGATGTCCTAGAGAACTCCGAGAACACCATCAGGCTTAATTTATATGAATGCATTGCATGTAGTGGAATACCCAACATAGGCAGATCAGTCTGTACATTTGAGGCTGGCCTCATAGCTGGAGTTCTCGAGAGGCTTACTGGAAGGAACCTTCGGGTGGTGGAGAAGTACTGCCACGGACTTGGGTATAGCTTTTGTGGATTTGAAGTATTATATATATAACTCTTTTTCTTATACA
>CAZGKA010000125.1:0-7507 GCA_964525965.1 uncultured Nitrososphaerota archaeon | reverse complement strand
CCTCGTTGGGAGGCCATGGGAGGTTGAGTACGAGGGATGGTTCAGCTGGTGCGAGGAGAACGAGGCCCTCATAGCTGAAGAGTTCCTCAGATCCATCGACGAGAGATCCGTCAACAGGTTCTTCGGATCCTGGTTCGAGGTCATGGGATGGAAGTTTCTGGGTCACTATCTGGGATATAGGTTCATCAGGTGGATGGAGGGTAAAGGCCTCCGGCTCGAGGAGATAGCCTTGTTGAGCCAGGAGAACGCCCTGAAAATGATCAAAGAGTTTCTGGAGGAAATTACTGGATCCTCCTGCTCAGATAGATGAGCGACAGGAACATCACCGCCAACAACACAGATGAGATCACCAGCACAGGCACCACAAATGGAAGGTCAGCCCCTATCTCTCCGGTCATCTCCAAGAGAGCTCCAAACGCCAAAGAGCTCGATGCTGTCCCGATGTTTCCCACGGCGTTGACTACACCGAGCGCCAAGCCCCTCTTTCTTGAGTAGGTCATGACTATCCTTCGGCTCAGCGGCATCATGCTCTTCATCCCCAGAGCTACCAGGAAGTACCCGGCCACCGCCAAGGCCCATTTCATCGAGAAGATCGCTGACCCGACCGCAGTCAACAGAAGCGAGAGCTTGAGGGACAGCACATCTCCTCTGGAGTCGGCGACCCAGGTGAGGGACAGGCTGCCCACCATCCCGAGGACGTTGGCCAGGCCTATCACTAGGGCCGAGGTCGATCTGCTCATCCCGAGAAACTCGTTGGTGTAGATGTACATGAGGTCCCCGGACAGAAGGGATGAGTAGGCAGCGGATGCGAACACCATGGAGGAGAGGAAAGCCACCACCAAATCAGAGCTCTCGGAGGAGCTCTTAGCTCTCTCGCTAACGGATTTGACTGGTCCTCCCTCCAATCTGTAAGAGGACATCCCGGCTGCCGCCATCAGGATGGAGGACGGGAGCAATATCTCCGTCACCGAGAGGCAGGCCATTGAGGCGTATACCAGATTGCCGATCAGAAAGCCGATCGTCCCGGATATGAAGTAGAGGGAGTAAGCTCTCCCCCTAATCTCCCTGCCAACTGAGGCTCCGAGAGAGTACTGGACTAAGGTCCAAGCCACCCCGTTGAGCGCTCCTTGTATCCCTCTCAAGGTGAGCACCTCCAGCCAGGAGGCAGCGAAGGAGTAGAGGAGCACGACAAGTGAGTGGAGAAGGAAGCAGACTGCTGCTAAGGGGCCCACCCTTAACAACCTGTCACAGGATCTGCCGGCTAAAACTGACGAGATTGATCTGCCAAGGAAGAAAAATACGGTGAGAAGCCCTATCTCCACCATAGTACCCTTCAGAACCGTCCGGGAGTAGTAGGCCACGGTCGGTACGCTGATCCTGAAGGCGGCCGTTCCCAACAGAGAGGTCACACAGGACAGTATAATGGTCTTCCTAGGAGCGATGTCCGGAGCCCCTGCTCCTAGACAACAACCCACTTAAAATCTTCCTCGGGGAGAGGAGATCCCTTGTTCTTTCGGAATAAATCCTGTCTATCCTCGCCACAGCATCGCTGGAGAGACCTGCCGAGCTGAGCACCTTCCTCAATTTTCTCCTCCACCAGAGGATCTTCACCTCCATCCATAAGAGGTTGAGAGCCATCAGCGAGAGAGAAACCGCTATCTTGAGCAGGTACTTAGTTATCTGAAGAATTAACTTCAGCTTTCTCAGCAGAGAGCTCCACCTCCAGCTTATGCCCTCTTCTCGATATGCGGACTATGCCCTTCCTCTCGAGCTCAGCTACCTTCTTGGATATTGTTGTCCTAGAGGCCCTCCCTCTGATCTTCCTGACGTTCCTCGTGAGCTCCGATATGGACTGAGGCTGCTTGACCGACAGAGCTTCCACTATGCACCTCGAGATCTCATCAAGCTCTCGGCCTCTGATGAACCTGAGCGCTCCTGTAATAGCTTTAGCTAACCTCACGGGAGGAAGAGTAAAGGCTGCCAGGATCTCTCCAACGACCACTTCATCATCTGAGGAGGTGAGAACCCTCTCCAGTCTGTCTATCTTCTGGGAGATCTTTTCTATCAGGCATTCAATCCTCTCCAGCCTTTCCTCTAGAGGGCTCTTCCTCCTCAAACGCAGCCTCTCCCTCTGGAGTGAGTTTCCTCCTCGATAGCTCCCTTATGAGTCCGGAAAGAGAAGGCATCAGGGCTAGCCTCTTATCTACATACTTCTCGGTGAGTTTTTCAGCCATTTCCCTAGGAACACCACCGTCCACGAGGTTTTTATAGAAGTCAGCTACGTCTTTTCCGAACGAATCCCCACGAAAGGCCTCCATTAGTTCCTTGAGGAGCTCCGATATGGGCTTTCTTATATCGCTGAGAAACTGAGCGATCACGTTCAAAACTTCTTTGAGCTCCTTGACGTCCTCATAGTCCCGATGGGATCCGAATTCGACGTCCTCCCCACTTTCCATGGGATCACCAGGACACTCATCGGGATGTAGCTTATAACAACTCCGTGAACTGGTGGTCAACGACTGGTCAGATCGAGGAACAGATGGGACATTCAGGGTCCCTCTCCACCCTGATGATCTCAAAGTCAAGGCTCCTGCCATCAAATAAGAGAAGCCTTCCGATAAGCGGTTCTCCAGTTTCCGTGATGAGCTTTATCGCTTCCATAGCCTCGAGCGATCCAATAGCTCCGGCCACAGGACCCAATATTGGAGAGGATCTCTCCTCCTCGACTTCTTTGAATATACACCTCAGACAGGGTCCCCTGCCCGGGGCAATCACGGTGAGCTGACCTCTGAACCCGGACACTCCTGCATGCACGTACGGGACCCCCATCCTCACACATGCATCGTTCAGAGCAAAGCGAGATTTCCAGTTATCGAGTCCGTCCACCACGAGATCTACCTCCGCAATTAAGTCCATGATGTTATTCCCGTTTACATCAACTTGAGAAGCAATTACGTCAACATCAGGGTTAAGCTCCCTCAGCCTCTCAGCCGCCACATCAGCCTTCGGTTTACCTATATCTGACGTTCCGTAGAGAAACTGTCTGTTCAGATTACTCTCCTCAACAACGTCTCTGTCAATGATGAAGATCCTGCCGATGCCCGCCGCCGTTAGGTAGGTGGCTGCGACGCACCCAAGTCCTCCTACTCCCACCACAGCCACGGTGGAGCCCCTCAGCCTCCTCTGTCCTCTCTCGCCTATCGTCGGGAGCTGCCTCCTGTATCTCATAGTATTTTCATCCTCCACCAGCAGGCGGGAAGACAGCCACAACGTCCCCGTCTCTCAGCCGGATCTCTCCCTTTATGTCCTTAAGGTTCCTGCCGTTGATCAGGATGATCCTGTCCTTCCTCACCTCTCCTCTATCATCGAAGATCTCCTTCCTGAAGTCCTTGCCGAGAACCTCGGAAGCCGCCTCGGCCAAGCTCTCCAGAGTCTCGCCACATTCCAGCTGAACCTCCTTAGCTCCATATTCGTCCCTCAGGAAGGCAAAGAGCTTCAGAGTGACCCTCATCGAGGAACTTGATCGTTTGGATCTTTTAAGTTTGCCCGTCGGCTTTCCGAAACGAGAGCTACGATCTTCTGTCCATCGGAATATGCTAAAGCCATTCTCTTGGTCGTGTGAGCGTAGCCAAATCTCCCAGCACTATCTATCAGTATGAGACCTCCCAGACCTCCAGTCCTCTCCTTCATGATCTTCAGGGCAACTTCAGCAGCGCTTTTAGGATGTCCCGCTAAGGGAATTAGATCAACGGCGAGCTTGGAAAGCAGAACCCTCATCGTGCTCTCCCCATGTCCGGTGGCGCTTGCTGCGCCGATCGAGTTATCAGCGTAGGCCCCACATCCTATCAGGGGGGAGTCACCCACCCTGCCGACCATCTTGTTTGGAAGCCCTCCTGTCGATGTAGCTGCAGCTAGATCACCGTTAGAGTCGATGGCGACGGCTCCTACTGTGGAGAATATGTAGCTGGGTTTTTTCCCTTCCTTCTGAAGGTTCTTCCATCTCTCCAATTCCCTCTCCACAATGAGCTCTGAGGGATCCACTAGACCGAGGCCGAACTTCTCAGCCAGCCTCTCAGCGCCCGCGGACACGAACATGTGAAACTCGGTCCTCTCCATCACCAGACGGGCCAGCCTGACCGGGTTCTTCACCCTTCGCACGGAGGCCACAGAACCGAACTTCAGGGTCTTCCCGTCAACTATTATGGCGTCGAGCTCCACGAAACCCTCTTCGTTGAGGAAGGAACCTACCCCGGCATCGAAAGCTGGGTCGTCCTCTAGACACGATACAGCCCGTTCTACGGCGTCCAAAGCAGATCCACCGGACTTTAGAACCTCTAGACCGAGATCTGCTGCCCTCTTGACTCCATCGAGATAAGGTTTCACCAGATCATCGGGAATTGACCACGCTCCACCGTGCACCGCGATCCTCGGCTTCACATAGCTCATCGCCGGTTCTAGCTCATTAAACTTTGGATCCTTCCGGGGTTCCTTTAGACCACTTATCTGCTCATTGTTCGTCTTTCAGTCAACAGAGTTGATGCTGTTCCGTCATATACCGAGGATCATGGAGAGAAGATTTGTTGTTAGGTGGAGGATCATGCACAGCAGCAGGGACTCGGTCCTCTCGTAAAGATAACACTCTATGAGCCCGAAGCCGAAGGCGAAGATGGCCCAGGAGAGCCCTGCTACGAGGGGATAACTGGGCAACCCAACGAAGTGAGTCATGTGCCTCACGCCGAACAAGAGGGAGGACACCAGTGCCGCCGTTAAATATCCTCTCCTCCTCAGAGCCGAGTAGAGGTACCCTCTGTAGAAGAGCTCCTCCCCTATAGGTGCCCAGATGATCACGTAGATGGCATACACTGCGAGTGCGCTTCCAAGAGGAATTGAGAGTCTGTGTGACGTCCACACGAGCAGCTCGTTGAGGGCAGCGTCTAGCGAGAAAAACGGATTTTCCTGTAGGTTCAGATCCACGAGAAGCTGGGTGTAGGAGATGGAATATACAAAGTTATACACCTCCATGAGGATAAATATTAGCGCGAAGATCCTCAGTCCTCTCCTGAGATCCCCCTTGAAGGAGAAGTTCCTGAAGTACAGGGGTACCGCTATCGCTAGGGCCGCGTAGATGAGGTAAAATGGTGCCCAAGGACAGAGAGATGTGCTCTCGAGGGCTACTATCACCGTGAGAACCACGCCTATGAGGACCGCCTTCTGTTCTTGGGATATTGATCCTCACCCCCCTGAAGATGGGGCATTCCCGCCACCTGCCTGATATCTCTTGCACAGGGCTTCTATGCTGTCCTTGAAGAAGAACCAGACGGAGAAAACACCTATAGTTATGCCGACGCCTAGGGATATCCCCGAGACGAGACCTGCCTTGACCTCATCGCTCAAAGTGGTGAGGTCTATTATCACCGCAAGCACGAGGAGAAGCGAGACCATCAGAACGAGGCCTTTCGCCTTGTTCTCCATCTTCACCAAGGTTGTGACGGAGCTTATCCCGAATATGAAGACAGTTATCAGGAAGGTGACGCTCATCACCTTGGAGAGATAGGAGGCGTACAGATGGTAGTTCGGGTTTGAGGAGGGTATGAAGATGTTCAGAAGGATTGCCGAGAGAAGGAAGAGGAGGCCCAGGTCGACCAGAACTATGAACGCCCTCTTTATCAGAGGATAGAGGGATGACGCCTGATATCTCTTCAGGAGCTCCTCAATCTCCGCCACCTTGAGGAGCCAGCGGATGGCGGAGTTCATCACCTTCACAAGCGCCATGAAGAGTACGAAGAGCATTATCGATATTGCCACCTTGGGAAAGAGGCTTATCATGTCGGCGAGGACAAGCTCAAAGGCCCTAGCTATGTCCATCAGCATAGAAGAAACGCCAACTTGTATATAAGATACACCAGCATCACCATGAGGGCCATCGCCACCACCCTTATCAGCAGCATTATCGCCTGCTTTGAGGTCTCCGTCATCAGGGTGTAGCTGAAGACGCTGACGGACCTTATCAGTCGAGCGTAGCCTAGAGCCACAGGTTTCGGCAGGAGGGTAGTCTCAGGGATCGCTGTTATCACCAACAAAGCCGCCACAGCCTTGAACATTCCGGCCAGAATTAGAAGAAGGAAAGGGGATTTTAGGAGCATGCCCATGAGGGAGGCCACGGCCGTGCCGACGAGGGTAGCTGCTGAGATCATGACGCTGGCCCTAGACGCTCCAAGCTCCTTGACGTAACTGGAATATATTGACAGGGCCATAAGGTTCGCTCCCACAAATGAAGCGGACATGAGGAAGGAGAGAGCCAGGTGAAACTGAGGTACGACGATGAAGGGAACTAGGAAGGTGACCGCTGTGTTCATCACCACGGCCATCCTGTGCCTGCCGTAGGTCGTCAGGAGATATGAGCCCAGGATCCCTCCCAAGGATCCGAAGAAGCTGAGCAGGGCTGCTAAGTAGCTGGGAGCTCCCAAGTACTTGAGGTAAGGTATCCAGGCTATTCCTATGAGTCCTCCTCCGACGAACATTATCGAGAGGAAGAGGAAGGTCGTTGTGGTCTCGGCCTCTGTGTCCAGCTTCAGCCTCGGCTCCTTGGGAATTTGAACTCTGGGGATCTTCAGGAAGATCAGCAGGGCTGTGGAGGTTAGGCCTATGAAACCAGCGCTCAGGTAGGCCATGTAATATCCGTTCATCGAAGGGAAAACTGCCAGAACTGCGGACATGAAGATGCCTGCCAAGAGAGCTGCAGCCGAGCTCATGGCGCTCCTCCTGGAGAATATGTACTTAGCCCTGTTTTTGTCGAGGATCGCCATTATCGTTGAGTTAAGAAGGGTTCCGACCACTACAGCGACACAAACAGCAGCTGCATAGGCCAAGGAGGTCAATCTCCAGTTCCAGATCATGAGGGGAAGGCTCATCCAGAAGATCCTCTCGGCGAAATGAAGTCCGAGGAGTTTAGGCTTCATCCTTCCTGAAATTAGGTTCGGCCTGTTGTAGAGGGCGTAGGATAGAGAAACCCCTGTCATGGCCGAGAAAAGTACTATAGTGGATATCTCGCTGAGCGTGAAGTTGTTGTAGCTGAGCATGACTATGAAGAGGCTCCTTGTCACTGTGACGTAGAATCCACCGAAGAAGGCCTCTGCTATCAGTATGATCCTCGTGTGCTTCCAGTCTGAGAACTCCCTAGCTCCTATAGCCCCTGTTATGCGGCTCGCTAGGAGGGATGGTCCTCGAGGTGACTCCATTGTTCGTCCTGTTAGAAGATAGAACTAGAACCCTCGGCTCTGGAGAAGTCTCTGACCGCTCTGTAGTTCTTGGAACGAAGGGCTCCCGATGTTGAGCTCTCTAAACTTCCCTCTGAGGAGTTCCTCCGGATCTCCCCGTCGGCAGATCTGAGCTCAGAGTTATGTTTTCGGAGGGGAGATCTGTTGGGCATTATCACGGTTTCACTGCTTTCAGCATTTATAAGAGCCCTGCCCGATGGATTGGAACTGGGATTACCCTCACATGAAGC
>CAZGKA010000124.1:0-11720 GCA_964525965.1 uncultured Nitrososphaerota archaeon | reverse complement strand
GGCTCAGGCTAGGAGAGATGGAGGGAGAAGTTCTCTTATCCCACGGAGCTGCGGCCATGTTGAAGGACAGGTACATCGAGAACTCCGACAAGGAGATAGCATACATCTGCAAGAGATGCAACTCCCTCGCGTACTTCAACGTGCACACGAATCAGTTCTACTGCCCAAGATGCAGGGATAACGTGGAGGTCTATCCCATAGTGACGAGCCACGCATCAACCCTACTGATAAAGGAGCTCATGTCCGGATTGGTCGATGTCAGGATGGAGGTTGAGGAGGATCTGTAGGAGGGATGTTTATGTCAGCTCTAGTTCCTGCCGCTGAAGAAGCTGTCCCTTATAGGATAAAGAGCATAATGTTTGGACTCCTTTCCCCTAAAGACATAAGAAACATAGGAGAGGTTGAGATTACCGAGGCCACCGTTTACGATGAGGGAGGCCTCCCCGTGCAGGGAGGCGTTCTAGACCCGCGGTTAGGTTCCATAAACCCAAGACAAAGATGTCCGACCTGTGGAAACCTGGCCAGCAGATGTCCTGGACACTTCGGCAGGTTGGAGCTGGCCAAGCCTGTTCTCCACATAGGGTACATAAAGCACATACACAACATGCTGAACTTGACCTGCCACAACTGTGGGAAGATCTTGGCGCCTCCTGAGGTAAGAGAAGGATTGATAAGGGAGGCGAAGAGATATTGGGAGAGAGAAGACACCGGAAGCATAGATGATAAGCTGTCGCGCAAGGTAAGAGTCCTAGTTAAGAACTACACAAAGAGGCAAGACAAATGTCCGCACTGTGGAGCCCCCATATATAAAGTGAACCTGTCCGAGGTCTTCAAGTTCATAATCAGAGAGCCCGAGCCTAGGAAGCTTCTACCCCATGAGATAAGAGATTGGCTGGAGAAGATTCCGGATGACGATGCCATGGTTTTAGGTTTTAATCCAAAGCAGGCCAGACCTGAGTGGACAGTACTAACAGTCATGCTAGTTCCCCCGGTGACGATCAGGCCTTCGATCTATTTGGAGACGGGAGAACGCTCAGAGGATGACCTCACACACATTCTAGTGGAGCTGGTTAAGGCGAACCAGAAGCTCAAGGAATCCATATCCGCTGGATCTCCCGACAGTGTCGTGGAGGGGGAGTGGGAGCTCCTTCAGTACTGGGTAAGCGTCTTCTTCTACAACGCCAAAGCTCAGATGCCGACCGCCACACAGAGGGGGACTAGAAGGCCACTTAAATCCGTGTTTCAGAGGCTCACAGGTAAGGAAGGAAGGTTCAGAAAGAACCTGATAGGAAAGAGGGTTAACTTCAGCAGCAGGACTGTGATCTCACCGGACCCCATGATAGACATCGATGAGGTAGGCGTGCCCCTTGAGGTTGCGACAACTCTCACAGTTCCAGAGTACGTCAATGAGCAGAACATAGAGACCATGAAGGAGTACGTGCTGAGAGGTCCGACGGAATATCCTGGAGCCAACTACATAAGAAAGGGTAATCTGGTGATAAACCTCAGAATTCTCAGGAGAAAGGGGAAAGAGCTCCTTCAGAGAGCTGCTGAGGAGCTTGAGCCGGGAGATGTTGTGGAGAGACATTTGATAGATGGAGATTATGTCATATTCAACAGACAGCCTTCCCTACATAAGCTCTCCATCTTGGGGCATAGGGTCAAGGTTCTGCCGGGGCTCACATTCCGCCTTAATCCGATCGTCTGTGTTCCCTACAATGCTGACTTTGACGGAGATGAAATGAATTTACATGTACCTCAGCTTCTAGAGGCGAGGTTAGAAGCGAGGGAATTGATGAGCGTCATAAACAACATGTTATCTCCGAGAACTGGAGGAGCGATCGTTGGGGCCCGACAGGATCTCATAACCGGACTTTACTGGCTTACCAAGAAGGACGCTCTCTTCAGCAGGAAGGAGGCCTGCAGGATCCTAGCTCGAGCAGGATTGGATAAACTTCCTGAACCGGTCATACTCAGTCCTGAGCCCTTGTGGACCGGTAAGTCCTTGGTTACCGAGATACTCAAACTTCTCCCTGGAAAGCTGAACTACCAGGGAGTATCCAAGTCGTCTAAGTCTAAGACGGAGTGTACCGATCCCACAAGCCCCGATGACGGGTATGTTCTCATCATGAATAATGAGCTCCTGTCCGGAATATTGGACGATAACATTTTAGGGACTCTGGTAAAGGGCAAGCCGACGCTTCACGACGTTATACTCAGAGATTACGGTCCTAAAGTTGCCGCCGATTTCCTAAACAGGCTCCTAAAGATGGTAGCTAAGGAAATAACTCTCTTCGGAGTTACATCCACCATAAAGGAGCTCATGCTTCCGGAAGCCGCCAAGAAAGAGATTAACCAAAGGTTCAAGGAGGCGCTCAGCATAGTCTCCAAGAAGATAAAGGAATTTGAGAGAAGCAGAGCTGGAAAGAGGGTTCTCCACAGGACCAAGGAAGAGCTGCTCGGAGCACTTCTAGAAGAACAGATGCTCGAATTTGAGATCGTCCAGGCCCTGGACAGAGTGAGATCTCAGATAGGCAATGTGATAAAGAAGTACATGGATCCGAACTCCAACGTCATTGTCATGGCCAAGACTGGAGCTAGGGGCAGCATGACAAACCTGGCTCAGGTCGTCGGTACTGTGGGGCAACAGATGGTTAAGAGTAGGATAGGATTTGTGCTGACTAGTGGGAGACCCAAGAAAGGATTTAAGGGAAGGGTACTCACATATTTCAAGAAAGGAGACCTAAGCGCTGAGGCTAGAGGATATGTAAGAAGCAGCTACTTCGATGGATTGAACCCAGCGGAGTTCATATTCCACGCCATGAGCAGCAGGGAGTCATTAATAGACAAAGGAAGAAGAACCGAGGATAGCGGTTACTTCTACAGGAGGGTGGCGAACTCTCTGAAGGACATGTACGTCGAATATGATGGCACCGTCAGAGACTCGGCCGGCAGGATAATACAGATGGCTTTTGGAGGAGATGGCTACGACCCGGTAAAGCTCTTTAAGGGCGAACCGGTGAATATAGATGCTTTGATAGAGGAGGTCTGCCGAGGAAAGAAGGGCAAGACGATCTCAGGGGATGAGCTCAGGGCTATGGCCTCTGAGGCCGGGCTTCCGGAAGAGGTCGTTGAGAGTCTCGCCAACAGAGAGATACCCGCCTCTGCTGCTGAGAAGCTTGTCAAGAGGTTGGCGGAGGAGATAAGAAAGTGTAAAATCGATCCTCTCACACCTATAGGGATAATATCTGCACAGAGCATAGCGGAACCCACGACTCAGATGGTTCTGAGAACCTTCCACGCTCCCGGAGTTCTGGAAATGGATGTGACCTACGGTGTGGAGAGGTTTAAGGAGTTAGTGTTTTACGCATCGACAAGCAGACCCTCGATGAGAATCTATCTTAAGCCGGAGTATGCTAGAGATGAGGAGAAGGTCAGAAAGATAGCCAGCAAGATAAAGGAGGTTAAGATAAGGGATCTTATCTCCGAGTTTGATATAGATAATACGGCGTTCACGCTGACGATAAGGGTGGATGAAAAGGCTCTGAAGGCTAACGAGGTCACCATTGAGGAGTTGGAGAACACGATAAAGAGAATGGTTAAGGGGAGAAAGGGTGAGGTCAGTAGAAAAGGGGATGTGATGACCATTTCTCTCATAGAGGCCGCTAACAGAGATAAGCCGTTCCAGACATTGAGGTCTTGGTCGATGAAGATCCTAGATAAGAGGATAAGAGGTATAAAGGGAATAAGAAAAGTCAGGGCTGAAAGATTAGAAAACGGAGAGTACGTACTCAAAACCACGGGCTCCAACCTTAAGGCCGTTCTGAGCATGCCTCAAGTTGATGCTACAAGAACCACTACAAATGATTGTCGTGAGATAGCGGAGGTTCTTGGTATTGAAGCTGCCAGAGAGTGCATCTTCAGACAACTGATGGGTGTGCTCGAGGAGCAGGGTCTAGAAGTGAACAGGAGGTACGTTTCACTTATAGCAGATGCTATGGCTTACAAGGGACATCTGGAGGCCATGAGACTGCAGGCCCTCGGGATACCGTCTGGATTCTTCAGCGAAATGAAGACCCCGCTCAGCAAAATGGCTTTCGAATGGACGTACCACGTCATATTGAACTGTGCTAGGAGAGGGGATAAGAATATTATATCAAGCCCGCTTGATGCACTGATAGTTGGGCAGACCCCACCCACGGGAACCGGAATGGTCTCGGTCAGGTGGGACGTAGATAAGCTTGCGGCTAGGGATAGATGAGGGAAAGGGTGTGTAACGTATGGCCGATCTCGATGAGGAGATAAGGCTTGCATACAGCTCTGGTAAAGTTCTCATAGGGTATAAAAGGACGGTTAAGGAGCTCAAGTCCGGTAGAGAGGACATAAAGCTGATAATCATAGCCAAAAATGCGCCAAAGAATATAAAAGACGAGATTACGTATTTAGCTAAGCTCGCCAACATACCTGTGGTGGAGTATCCTGGCAAATCTCTGGAGCTTGGCAGAATACTGAGAAAGCCTTTCTTCGTCTCATCTTTGGCCGTGATCGATCCCGGAGAGTCCTCCATACTTAAGATCATATAGAGGAGGGGTCGCTGATACCTGAGAGGAAAATTTTCTTGGACCCTATACAGGTCAAGTACATGGCCCTTTTTGAGAACCTTGCAAGGGTTCCTGTAAAGGATGTCATCATAGATGAGGAGGAAAACAGGCTGATCTTTCTTGTTGAGAAAAACTGTATGGGTCAGGTCCTTGGAAAGCGAGGTAGGAAACTCAGAGCCATAAGAGAAGCTATCTGGATGGAGCTCAAAAAAGAGGTGGAGGTCGTTGAGTACGACGACGATCCTAAAAACTTCTTGAAGAACCTATTCAAACCTGCACGCGTTAAAGATGTAGTGATAAAGAGCATAGGTGGTTCAAAGACCGCTTATGTTTATGTTTTAAGGGAGGATAAGAGTATAGCTATAGGGAGAAACGGAAGAAAAATTAAACGTGCCAGAATGGTCGCCAAGAGGTGGCTCGGGATAGACAACGTTAAAATAGGTGATGCCGAAAGATTAACTGGTTGAAACTGGGAGGGATGCTTATGACCAAAAAATCCCCACTAGGACTATACGCCGCTCGTATACTGAAAGAGAAGTACAAGGAAAAGAGATGGCACTCCTGGAAATACAGAAGAAGAGTTCTGAGACTCAAGGAGAGATTTGATCCTCTTGAGGGGGCTCCAATGGCGAGAGGGATAGTTCTAGAGAAAGTTGGTCTAGAAGCCAGGCAGCCACATTCCGGACTGAGAAAGGCAGTTAAAGTACAGCTTTCCAAGAACGGAGTTGTCGTCACAGCGTTTGCTCCAGGAGACGGAGCCCTGAACGTTATAGAAGAGCATGACGAGGTTCTTATAGAGGGGATAGGTGGCTCAAGATGGAGGAGCATGGGGGATATACCAGGATGCAGATACAAGGTGATAAAGGTCAATGGAGTGAGTCTCCAAGCGATCCTCTCAGGCAAGAAGGAGAAACCCACGAGGTGAATGCGTTTGAGCGAGGAGAAGAGCGGGGGTCCAAAACTTTTTGGTATATGGAGTTTCGATGGGGTAGAGGTAAAGAACCCGGCGATGAAGCGAGTAATCTCCTTGAAGCCGGTTTACCTCCCGCATACCGGCGGCAGGCATGAGCACAGAAGATTCTGGAAGCTTCAACTTCCAATTGTCGAAAGGTTGGTGAACAGATTGATGAGCCAGGCCATAAATGCAGGTAACAAGAAAGATCGCGTCAACAGCAGAAATCCTGGAAAGAAATTGAAAGCTCTCAGGACTGTTAAGTTGGCCTTTAGAATCATCGAGCTTAGAACCGGGAGGAACCCCATTCAGGTGTTTATTGACGCAATAGAGAACTCGCTGGTAAGGGAGGAAGTAACTAGGATAGTTTACGGAGGAGTTAGTTACTTCCACTCGGTGGACACGTCCCCCACTAGGATGGTTGACCTCGCCATCAGGTTCATAGCGCAGGGAGCCGCTATGAAAGCGTTCAGAAGCGTTACAAGCTTGCCGGAGGCCTTGGCTGAGGAGATAATCGCTGCTGCTGAGTATGACAGAAGTAAAAGTTATGCTATTAGAAGGAAAGAGGAGCTCGAGCGCATAGCCATGAGCAGCAGGTGAAACCCCCTCCGATATATTTATGAATATCTTCATGAGGAGTTTATCGATAATCGGTCGGAGGAGATTTTCTTGAGAGGGCAGGGAGGTCTCACTTCTCCTCTTTCGTTTCTAAAGCTGGCTCATGGTGGTGATGTTACTGTCAGGCTTAAGAACGGCATAGAGATCGTTGGGAAGCTTTCAGTATACGACGAGATGATGAACCTAGTGATAACGTCCGCCAAGGAGAGAGACCCCGAAACAAAAAAAGTTCTGAGGAACATAGGAACATTATTCATCCGAGGGAACAACATACTTATGATAACTATCGAGGAGTGAGAACTGCTCCCGAAAAATAAAAGTTATCAACAGATCCTATAGGAAAATCTGACTAATCTATAAACCTTTAAGAAAGATTAAGTCAGTCTAATTTTCCATTCTAGTTACTTTCCAATTTTACCTTTTGAGCGCTATTATCGTTTTTGTGGCAGTGACATACCATCTTATCTGATCTCTGAACCATTTCCAGAACTGAACAAATGTGTTCACATCATCAGTCTCAAGAATTATGAACCCATTATATGAGCTACCCCAAGCGTGATCGAAAACGCCCACAAGTCTTATCTTTGATGGCCAGCTTTCCATGATCTCCTCCCACTGGGCACGCGCTTTCTCCTCCTCCTCAGGAGTCAGATATTTCAGCTTATAGAATATTAGGAAGACGTATGTGGGCATCTCTAGACCCACCTAAATTCACCAACTGTCAGGATAAGATAAAAAGATGAGTCTTCCTAAGTGGAGTTCCCTATGGGCCGGGTGGGACTCGAACCCACGACCTCCGCCTCGTAAGGGCGGCGTCATGCCACTAGACCACCGGCCCAAAACAAGCCCCGAGGGGGATTCGAACCCCCGACCTGCCGCTTACAAGGCGGCCGCTCTGACCGCTGAGCTACCGGGGCTCCGTGAGGTGAAAAGCGTAACCATATTTAATTTTACCCGTCTCTAGATATTCCTAGGAAAAGAGAAATGTCCACCGATATCATAGCCCTCACCATGGCTATAGGTGACAGGAGACTTGCTGAGAAGATACTGAAGACCATGGATTTCAAAGAGATCGAGGAGGGTGATCTAATAGAAGCTACGAGGATGAAACCTTCCGAGCTTAGAAGAATCCTCTACATCATGCAGGAGGAAAACCTGGCCATAAGAACTAAGGTTGACATAGATAGGGAAGAAGGGATAAGAAAGGTTTATTGGAAACTGAACAGGAACGAGTTCAGTAAATATATAGTCAAGAGGCTCAGAGAGGCCATAGAGAACCTGAGTAAATATCTTCAGAAGCAGAACGGGACGGAGTTTTATGTGTGTGCCTCAGATCCATCTCATAGGAGGATAACCCTAGATGAAATGATGAGACTTCTCTCATCGGGGAGAGGAGCTGTGTGTGATGTGTGTGGCGCTATGTTAGTACCGATGGACAGAGACAGGGTTAAGAAAACTGTTGACAGCTACATAAAAATTCTCAAGGAGGCCCTAGAGATTTTTGAAAGAAATTCGGGATCGTCTGGAAGGACAAGTTTTTAAATCTCCTCCTGCGGAGATAGGTGTGCCGGGGTGCCCTAGCCCGGTAGGGGGCTGGCCTGCTAAGCCAGTGGCCCGTTGGGCCGCGTGGGTTCAAATCCCACCCCCGGCGTTCTATTTGAGCTGAAAGAGTTCTGGAGAAAAGCGAAGAAAGTGTTCTGAAGCTCCTTTGCCTTCTCGATCATGGAGTCCGGAACATGGGGGCGCCGGGATTTGAACCCGGGTCTGAGGCTCCCGAGGCCTCCATCCTAGCCAAGCTAGACTACGCCCCCGCCCGATCCACTTGGAGAGAGAGGGGCCTACTAAATAAAAAATTGATTCCTTAACTCTTTAACTCGATACTTGATGGGTTTCTTAAGGAGATGGACTCTACTGAAAAAGTCAAAAAGGAGATCATGCACGTGTTTGACGCCATAGCTGAGGAATTTGACAGAAGCAGGAGCAGGGTCTGGGTTGAAGAAGCCTCCTTACTTTTAGGAAGGGGGAGGCTTCTTGACCTCGGGTGTGGGAACGGGAGAAACGGTATCTACCTCTCGGATCGGGGGTCCTATGTCGTGTTCGCAGACATCTCATTTAACATGCTGAAGGTAGTTGGAAGGAAGAGGCCCAGCCCCCCAAGAGTCCAATGCGATGCTAGCAGTCTTCCATTTAGGGATCAGTGCTTTGACGGCGTGCTGTTCATAGCGGCCCTGCATCACTTACCGAGAGATGAAAGAAACGCAGCCTTAAAGGAGATTAGGAGAATTCTAAAACCGAAAGGTCTCGCTGTTATAAGTGCTTGGGCTCTTTTTCAGCCCAGGTTCTTCAGAAAAATACCCAAGATGATTGTAGAAGCTCTGAAAGGGAAGGAGTTCGGCGATATATATGTGCCGTGGGGATCGAAGAAAAGGCTGCTCAGATATTACCACTTGATGACTAGGAGGGAGCTCACAGATCTGGTCAGGAGATCAGGCCTTAAAGTACTTGCCGCATATGGAAAAAGCTTCAAGACCAGGTTTTTTTCTGAGAATCACGTGGTTCTAGCTTCGAGGGAGGAGTGACTTTGGTCAAGAGGGCGAGAATTCTCTCGGGGGTTGCTGTCGTGGCTGTCATGACGCCTCCCCATCCATGTCCACATGGGAGATGTATATACTGCCCTGGAGGAGATTGTGTTCCTCAGAGTTATGTGGACGAGTCCCCTGCTGTGATCAGGGCAAGAAGAGTATCCTACGATCCATATCTCCAAGTTAAAGAGAGACTCGAGCAGTTCAGGAGGGCCGGGTTCTTCCCCTCCAAGGTGGAGCTCATAGTCATGGGCGGAACCTTCACCTCCATGCCGGAGAGGGAGCAGGAGATCTTCATAACGAGATGTTTTGATGCGATGAATGATTTTCCCTCCAGTAAAGAAGTGCCTAGCAGATCGGTAGAGGAGGCACACGCCAGAAACGAGAAAGCCCTATGCAGGTGCACGGTTTTAACCATAGAGACAAGACCTGATTGGGCCCTACCACCCCAGATAGACCTCATGCTCAGACTAGGAGCAACGAGAGTAGAAATAGGGGTTCAATCCATCTACGAAGATGTTTTAGGGATCATCAGGAGAGGTCACGGCGTTGAAGTTGTCAAAGAGTCAACGAGGTTTCTCAGAGATGCTGGGTACAAAGTGTGCTACCACCTGATGCCCGGGCTTCCTGGCAGCGATCTGGACAGGGACATCAGGATGTTTAGGGAGATATTCTCCGACGAGCACTACAGACCGGACATGCTGAAGATCTACCCAACACTCGTCATAAAAGGAACTGAGTTGTACGACATGTGGAGACGTGGAGAGTACCGTCCTCTATCTGAGGAAGAGTTTATGGAGCTCCTAGAGGAGATCTACAGAATCCTCCCGAAATGGGTCAGGGTGCAGCACGTTCAGAGAGACATACCTGCCTCCAGAATAGAGGCTGGTCCGAAAAGGAGGAACATAAGACAGCTTGTTGAGGAAAAGTTGATGAGGGAAGGAGTCGGGATAAGGGAGATAAGGTTCAGAGAAGTGGGCAGAGCCCACCGCAGAGGAGTTCCTGTCAGGTTTGATCATGCAGAGATCACGGAAGAGAGGTACTCTGCTGGAGAGGGCACAGAAATATTTCTTTCTGTTGAAGATAGAGAGATGGATGTTCTCTTCGGGGTGTTAAGACTCAGGATACCTTCCAAAAAAGCCCATAGATGGGAGGTTTGCGGCAACACTGCTTTGATAAGGGAGGTTCATGTTTACGGACCACAGATACCAGTCGGCGAGATGCCCACGGATATAGCTGCCCAGCATAGAGGATTTGGAAGAATGCTCATGAAGAGAGCCGAGGAAATAGCTTTTGGGGAGTACAGAGTCAGGAGGATCCTTGTGATATCCGGTGTGGGTGCTAGGGAGTACTTCAGAAGACTTGGATATAGGAGGATGAGTGGTTCGTTCTACATGTACAAGGACAGAGATGGGGCCGCCGGGATTTGAACCCGGGACCACCAGCGCCCCAGGCTGGCATCCTAATCCAAGCTAGACCACGGCCCCCTATTCCGGGGGGCAGTTCAACTTAAAAATTCTATTGGTCATAGCAGTGGGAGAGGCGTCCAAAAATGAATACAATAATTTGCACTAACCTTATCGACGTCCTTTTAGGGCTCTCCATGGTTCTATTATTTGGTCTCCTGAGTTTATCCAAAAGAGCAGTGGACTTTGCAGGATTGGTGGCCGGGATAGTCGTAGGAAGCACATATGTATTTGTGGGTGGCCTGATGGCGTTCATACCGCTGTTAACTTTCTTCCTCCTCGCCAGCATATTTACTAAATATAAATATAGTATAAAGATGAAAAAAGGAGCGGCGGAGAAGAGACAGGGTGCTAGAAGCTGGAACAACGTGGTGAGTAACGGCCTCCCGCCCTTCATATTCTTGGTGCTTTGGAAGATCTTTTCCTCACAAGCATTTCTTCTGGCATTTCTTTCAGCGATAGCGGCCGATCTATCCGATACTCTGAGCAACGAGATAGGAACCTTAAGCCACACCGATCCAATTCTCCTGTTTTCATGGAAGAGAGTTCCGGCCGGAACTTCTGGAGCGGTATCCGTTAAGGGAACGTTAGCTGGTTTGATCGCTCCGATAATAATATCGATTGAAGCGATACCGTTTTTAGGGTTAAATTGGTACCTCCTGATTCCTATCTTTGCGGGATTTATGGGTAATCTCATGGATAGCGTGCTTGGAGCTACGCTCGAGGCGAAATACAGATGCCCTATATGTGACAAGATGATCGAGGAGAAATACCATTGTGGAGTGCCTGCAGAACTTGTTAAGGGCGTTAGTTTTGTTAACAACGATGTCGTAAATGCCTCGATAAGTGTGTTTGCGGGGATCCTAGGGATAGTACTTTATTATTTCATATAATAAATTTTTGGCTTTGAGAGGGATATTACTTGATCTCGGTAATAATTGCTACTAAGAATGAGGAGAGATATCTGAGGAGATGTCTCCTCTCGCTCGACAGGCAGAGGGAGTTTGTGAAGGAAATAATAGTTGCAGATGGCGGAAGTACTGATGGAACTCTGGATATCGCTGAGGAATATGCTGATCTCATCATCTCGGATGTCAAACTTGATACTCCAGGAAAAGCTAGGAATGTGGGGGCCTCCAGAGCCAAAGGGAGCATACTCGCTTTTGTGGATGCAGATACTGTGGTTGGAAGCTCCTGGGGAAGATCCATCGTGGAGTGCTTCTCCTCAAAGGAGGTCGTCGGTGCCACAGGACCGGTGCTCCCCCTGGAGAAGGATAGCTCTTTATTCATGAAGGCATCTTATCTATTTTCATATAACTTTTTGGTGAGAGCCACGGGGGTCCTGAGGATACCCCATTTCTTAGGGCTCAACTGCGCGTACAGGAAGAGTGTTTTCAAGTTGCTGGGAGGGTTTCCGGACAAGAAAATTTCAGAGGATGTGCTGTTCTCCATGAAGGCTGGGAGATATGGCAAAATGGTTTTCTGTCCAAAGATGTTATCA
>CAZGKA010000123.1:0-12379 GCA_964525965.1 uncultured Nitrososphaerota archaeon | reverse complement strand
TGGTCGGTCCTGAGGATCGCGAGGTTGTCGAGAGGTTCAAGGTGTCTTCTTGAAGTTCAAGAAAGCGAAGGTTCTTTTCAGAGAAGCTTGTAAAGACCTGGAGAATGGTTGTTACAACAAGGCTGTCAGCGCTGCCTATTTCTCGGTCAGGCTAATGGCCGAAGTTCTTCTTAAGGACCTCAAAACCACCAAGGATGACAAGATAGCTAATGCTGTGGGAAGGATCCTGGGCAGGGAGATCAAAGAAGAAATTCTGTGGCTCTATGAGGAGAGAAAGAAAGCAGATCACAGACCCTTCCTCTTCGATAGGGAAAGGGCCTCTCTCGTAGTAAGCAAAGCTTCTAAACTGCTGAAGATAATTGAAAGTGAGATCTCCTCTGAGGCCGGGCGCTAGGGAGGAGGCAGATTCGCGATGTAGCTTAGGTTTCTCAGGAGTAGGTGAACAACATTTATATTCCTCCTTCGGCACGGATCTTGGACGATATTTCAACCTTGTTGTTCTCGTAATGTCAGTTTGCCCGGTCCAGGAGGTGTTCCTTATTGTCTAGGATTGCTGTGATACTCGCTGCCGGAAAAGCTACGAGGTTCGGTGACCTGTCCAGAGATAAACCGAAGTGCCTCTTTGAGCTGGATCCAGGGGTTACAATCCTCGATCTTATTTTGAGGCACCTCCGAGAGGTCGGCGTTGATAGGATAATCCTTGTGACGAGGCCGAAGTTCGAGAAGGTCTTCAAGGAGAGGTATCCCGAGCTTGAGGTCCGGGTGAACGAGGAGGAGAACTCCGGAAATCTCCTGTCGATGTTCATCGGGGCTCAAGGAATTGAAGAGGACTTTGTTCTCCTGATGTCGGACCACATATTCGAGCTCGAGATCCTCAGGAGGCTTGTGTCCAGAAAGGCTGAGAGGAGCTTCATTCTCTGCTTAGATAGAAATCCCGAGTGGGACAAGCTGGGGGAGGGGCTCAAGATAGTCGTGAAGGGTGGCGTCGTCTACGAGGTCGGGAAGGATGCCCCCTCCACCTGTGGGATAGATACGGGCCTCTTTCTCTGCTCACCTAAAAGCGTGGAGATAGCTAAGGAGGTCATAGAGAAGAAGGGGATCGGGGCCTCGATAGCTGACGCTCTGAGAAAGGCCATAGAGCTCGACGAGGTCGGATACGTCGATGTCACCGGTTTGGTGTGGACCGACGTGGACACCCCTGAGGACCTGGTCAGGGCCCGGAGGCTCTACTCCAAGATCCTGAGGAGGAGCCTCACAAAGCCCGAGGACGGACCTGTCTCCAGACTGATAAACAGGCCGATATCCACCAGGATCTCCGTCTTTCTTTACAGGAGAGGTGTGTTCATAAATCCGAACCTGATATCTCTCCTCTCCTTCCTTCTCTGCATCGGTGGAGCTTATCTCATGTCCACAAGACCGCTCATCTCAGCAATTTTGATACAGCTCGGATCTATAGTCGACGGTATCGATGGAGAGATCGCCAGGCTGTTCTCCAGGACCAGCAAGTTCGGGGCGCTCGTGGACACGGTGCTCGATCGGTACGCTGACCTGGCGGTGGTGGTGGCAGCTGCCCTGATGTCCCACCTCAACCCGATAGTATCCATGCTTGCGGCCGCCAACGTGTTCACGGTGAGCTACGTGTCCAAGATAGCCAGAACCGAAACTAACCTGAGGAGGTACAGCTTCTGCACCAGAGATGTGAGGCTACTTGTGGCAGCTATGTTTGCAGCGGTGGGACTGCCGGACATGTTCCTGCTTTACATGGCCTCCTTCCCGACGGCCTTCGCTGTTGTGGCAGTTCTCGTAACTGGACGTGAACCCAGGAGAAGGGTTAGAGGGATAAAGTCTGTTAAGAGGGCTCCACAACCAGAAATCAAAGAGGTGGCGAAAGTTCCTCGTGTGAGCGAGGTCACACTCGCTGTGCTAGCTGCCTTCAAGCTGGCGATAGTCCTTTTGATAGTAAGGGCAGCGTCTTGGGTTGTTGGAAGCTACGACGTCATATTGGTCGGCTCCACCGTCGTCAGGGTTGCAGACGTCCTGTGGGCGGTGCAGATGGCAGCCATAATATACTTCGGGTACAGGATACTCATCGTCATAAAGCACTTCATGGATACCCTATCCTCAAGGCTCGTCGAGAGGCTGGGGGTCACGGAGACAGCGATCAGCCGGGCTCTTCTAGATCTCATATACCTGACCCTCTTAGCGGCTGTGTTCCTCGTCCTGCCCAGGGGACTTTCCATACCTCGAGGTGATGTCAGGTGGGCCGTCCTCCTGATCTCATCAGTCCTCCTGTTCGTGATAGCCCTGATACTGTACGATCTGATGAAGTTAATCTACAGAAGCCTCAGGGGGGCTTACGAGAGGTTCTTGGAGGCGGTCTCCGAGGAGGATCAGGAATAGGTCCTAAAAAAGAGAAAGCCAAAAATCATCCCTTTATGGCCGTCAGCTCGAACAAGACCTTAGCGCTTCCGCTCTTCAGAGAAGCAGCCACCACTCCGGTGAAGGGCACCTCGGGCGACAGCCAAACCTTGAATCCTGCTGTTTCCTCCACGAGACATCTGAAGGTTCCCGCAGGAACGGTCTTGTTCTCCACCTTCAGGAACCCGCTCAGCATGGATGACACTGACTCTATGCCCCCATAAACCTCCTTTATCCTAGCCATCGATGCGAGGGAGCACTTCCATCCGGTGTGCTCCTCGCTCTTGTTGAACTCAACGGCCGACTGGTAGCAGTACTTTCCGTTCTCCAGAAATACGTTGTAGTTACTCACCTGGGCCGTGTAGTTGCTGACCTGAACCTCGTAGCTCCAGACGTATCCCCTCCCAGGAGATCCGTTCACATCTCCGGAGAAGTAGCTGACTTGAATCACGGTTCTGTTGACTTCTCCTCCCTTGATGTACTTGCGGACGTAGACCAAGCTCCTCTTGGAGCTCATACTGATTATCCTGCCCACAACCTCGGGATAGACCAGGGATCCCGGGAATCCGAGGCTGGCGTACAGCTCAGCGCAAAGCCTGGTCTCCTTCCTTGTGCTTCCGGCTATCACTATGACATCCTTGAACTTGCCTCCAACGAAGAAGCCGTACCTCCTAATGACCGCTGCCCCCTTATTTCCTCTCAGATAGCTCTGATCGATCTTCGACATGAGCTCAGATGTTATGTTACCCACTCCCTGGTAGGCGTCGGGTCCTCCGAGCACTATGATCTCTTTGACATCTCCGGACTTCATGAGCGAGGAGAACTCCGAAGGACCGCTTATGCTTGCTGATATTCCTCCTTTCATCAGGTAGGTCACCAGTTCGAGGGCAGCCGGCCGGTCCACCGAGTTGGATATAACAACCACTTTATCCATGCCGGCTCTCATTGGAAGAGCGGGCACAATAAGCAGCAGGAGGAGAGAAAGGAGGACTAAAGCTCTCTTCATCGGGTGGTCCCAAGAACTTCACAGAGGCTAAATATTAACATCACTTCGCGCTCGCGCCGGAGGAGCTGACCAAAAGAATATATTTCCGAGGATCATAGGCTAGAGGATGTTCTCTCTGGAAATGGTCCTGTTGCTCGTGGAGATGGTGCTGCTGATAGCAACCCTTCTCCATCTCAGATCGGTGGAGAGGGAGTGGCGCGAGAGGGAGCGGCTCATGGAGTATCTGGTCAGGACCACCAGCGTTCTCACGAGGCAGGATTACTTCATGACTGTTATGGAAAGCCTCACCGAGGCCGAGAAGGAGATCATCGGAGGGATAACCGGAACTAAACCAGCTGGAGGGGATGAGACCGTGGTGAACAGGATAGCCGAGCTCATAGAGGAGGCCTCCAGCAGAGGGGTCAGGATAAGGTATCTCATCCCTAAGGCCAGGGACAGGTTGTACGTGGGCTACCTGTACTCCAGAGCGGGGGCCGAGGTCAGATACCACAAGGGCTTCGTCGCCTACGATCTCAGGTACATGGTGGTTGACGACAGCGTTGTGATACTTGGTGTTCCGGACGAGAGGGGCGAGGACAAGCCCACCAGAAGGGGGTTCAGGGTGAGGTCCGAAAGCCTGTCCCTCATCCTCAAGGACAGGTTCGACAGCTTCTGGAACTCGGAGGATGCAATACCCTATGAGGAATATGCCAAGAGGTCGATAGAGCATCTCAGGAAGATGAATCCGGGGATATCTGATGAGCTTATATCCAAGCATCTGGGGATAGATGTTGAGGAGGTCAGGAGGCTTTCCGGGGCTCCCAAGAAGATGGAGGGAGGACTGATCTCTTGAGCAGGTTTCCAGAGGATCTCTTGGGGAGGGCCAGGGATATACACTCCGAGATCCCCAGATGGAGGTTCAGGATAGACAGGATAGGAGGGGTGGGCATAGCGATCCCCGTTGCCTTGGGGGATCTCAAGGTCGTGGGGAGGGCGAGCGTCCTGGTGGGTCTTCCGGGAGAGAGAAGGGGAGTTGACCTGTCGAGGGAGAACGAGGCACTTCTGACCATGGCCGGCCATCCTCCCGAGAGGATAGTTGTGGGAGCGATCGAGAGAATGGTCGAGAGGCTTCCTTATGCCACCTCCCTCGAGGTCAGGCTCAGGTTCACGGCCCTGATGGATGGGGAACCCTACGACGTCAGAATGTTCTCTAGGAGGGAATCGGATAGGCTTGTCAGCGGAACGTCGGTCAGGGTAGTTGGCGCCACGGCCTGCCCTTGCAGTCAGGAGCTCATAAGAACCTTCCTCAGAAGCAGGAAGAGGAGGGAGGTGAGCGATCTTGTGGGAACCCACACCCAGAGGAGCGTCGGCCTACTCAAAATTGTGGTCGAGGGAGAGCCACCGAGTCATCTCAGGATGGCCAGGATAATCGAGGAGGCCATGAGCTCCCCGACGAGAACTCTCCTGAAGAGACCGGAAGAGGCGACCCTGGTCATGCAAATGATCGAGAACCCGAAGCTCACGGAGGACGTGCTCAGGGACATCCTGGCCGGGGTCGTCAGAGAGTTCAGAGAATTGAAGAACGCTCTCGTGTTCGCCTGTGTGAGGAGCATGGAGAGCGTTCACAAACACGACCTTTACGCTGAGAGAAAAGCGACAATACGGGACCTCCTCGAGGAGGTGGGCGGATGATCAGAGGAAAGAGGCGGGAGAGGCTGAGCAAGCTGCTCACGTACATTCTCAGGCACAACCCATCTTTGGTGGGCATAGAACTCGATGAAGAGGGTTTTTCGAACGTGGACATCGACGAGCTGGCGAGAAGGATTTCGGAGAGGAAGGGTTACGAGTGGGTCAGGCCGGAGCACATAAGGATGATCGTCGAGAAGGATCCCAAGGGGCGTTTCGAGATAAGGGACGGGAGGATAAGGGCTACCTACGGACACACGGTCCAGGTGGACGAGATCGGCACTCCCGTCAGGGACGTCAAGGTGCTCTTCCACGGAACCACTCTGAGGGCCTGGAAGAGCATAGAGAAGGAGGGCATAAAGCCTCAGAAGAGGAGGTACGTGCATCTCTCCTCCTCCGTGGAGGACGCCATCGAGGTGGCCTCCAGACATGGGTCTGATGTCGTCGTGTTGGAGATAGATGTTGAGGCCATGATAAAGGACGGGTATGAGGTTAGAAAGGCCGGGAAGGGGATTTACCTGGTTAAGGAGGTACCTCCTAAGTACATAACTGGGGTCTACGTTTGATCTCCAACAGATTCAGAAAAAGAGGGACAGAGGGATGGAAGGGAAGAATAACGTCCTTCAGTAGTAGATCTTCCCCTTGGGTGGTTTCTTTATGACTCCACTCTCCAGGAGGACCTCCATCATCTTCCTTGACCTGTTTATCATGTACCTTGCCCTCTCTAGGAGCTCGTCCCTCGAGAGGACCTTCCTGGCGACTCCCTGCTCTATCGCCTTGAGGGCGGTGGCCGCCGCGACGTACGGGAACACCTCGAACTCCTCCATGGTAGGTATTATGTAGTCCTCCCTCAACCCCTTCTCCTCAGCGTACTTGGCGAGGGCTCTGGCGGCCTCAGCAGCCATCTCATCGGTTATGGTCTTGGCCCTGACGTCCAGCACTCCTCTGAAGACGGCCGGGAACACCAGGCTGTTGTTCACCTGGTTGGGGAAGTCGCTCCTTCCGGTGGCAACTATCCTAGCCCCTGCCTCCTTGGCCTCCCACGGCCATATCTCAGGAACGGGATTGGCCTCGGCGAAGACTATTGGATCCTTGTTCATCTTCTCTATCCACTCGGGCTTTATCACGCCAGGTCCCGGCTTGCTGGCGGCTATCACAACGTCCATGCCCTCCAGAGCCTCAGCTATCCCACCTTTCCTCTCCTCAGGATTGGTCTTGACGGCCATCTCATACTTCCACGGGTTCTTCTTCTTGATCTCCTCCATGTCCGGCCTGCTCTTGTAGAGTATGCCCTTGCTGTCAACCATGATCACGTTCTCGGGCTTTATCCCTATTATGAAGCATAGCCTCGCTCCAGCTATGTTGGCAGCCCCACATCCTATGAAGGCCACCTTGGTCTCCTGTGGGCTCCTTCCCGTGAGCTTCAGGGCATTTATCAACCCAGCCACCGTCGCTCCAGCGGTTCCCTGCTGATCATCATGCCAGACAGGGATGCTGAGCTCCTTCCTCAGGGTTTCCAGTATGTAGAAGCAGTCAGGTGACCTTATGTCCTCCAGGTTTATTCCTCCGAGCGTGGGCTCCAAGATCTTGGCAACCTCGACGAACTTCTCCTTGTCCTTAACCCTTATGGCTATCGGGAAGGCATCGACGCCACCGAGGTACTTGAACAGGAGAGCCTTACCCTCCATCACGGGAAGGGAGGCCTCTGGGCCTATGTCCCCCAGGCCCAGCACCCTGGTACCGTTGGTGAGAACAGCTATGGTATTCCATCTATTAGTATACTCCAACGAGAGGTCGGGGTTCTCGGCTATCCGTCTTGAGACTTCCGCAACGCCGGGCGTGTACCAAACGGCGAAATCCTTCAGGTGATAGACGGGGACCCGTGGAGCGACCTCTATCTTACCACCATAAATCTTTGCGTACTCCATAGCTAACTTATATGGCCTGTTGGCCTCCTCCTCCCTCTCCTTATCTCTGTCGACGCTGCTCATCTCGAATCATCACCGCGAGAATCATTTTTCCGAACTTGCTTAATAATCTTTACATGAATGTGGCTATAGGGGCAAACATAACCTCAGAAAAGACATTTGACAGATCTCTTGATTCCAGAGTTTCCCTCACGTAATGCGAATTTTTTTAACAGAATTAGCTATTTTCAGTAGGCCGCCACCAGATAGAGGTTGGCCGTCGTTACTGCCACCAGAGCGGGAGGAAGGGCTATCCTCATGAACTCCTTGAAGTTCATCCTGATACCGTACCTCTCAGCTATTGAAAGAGCCACAACGTTCGGAGCCGCGGATATGGGAGTGAAATTGCCTCCTAAAGCCAGACCTGTGGCTAAACTCCACCAGAGAGCGTTGGACACGTTCGGACTCAGGTGAGGAGTTATCCCCGCCAGCAGAGGGGTCATCACCGCAGCGAAGGGTATGTTCGGTATGACGGCCGATCCGAGTGCTGCTATCCACAGTATGAGGGATATCGACAGCTGTGGGTTGGCCTCGAGCAAGGGCAGTATAGCTGATGAGACAAGCTTGAGAAGACCCGTGTACTCCAGGGCCCCCACAACGACGAATATCGACGCTACAAAGAGAAGTATATCCCACTGGACGTTCTCCAGTATTCGGGACATCTTCTCTCCACCAACGGCCATCAGGAACACCGCTGTGAAGAGAGCAACCTCAGCTGGTGTCAACCCGAGCTTGTCTGAGATCGTGAACGCTATCATGCTCGCCAAGAAGGCCGCCAGCGAGAGATAGAAGAACCTCCTGTCCTTTATCTGAAATTCCTCCTCTTCCTCCTCGCTGATCTGGGGGAAGGCCTCCTCCCTCCTGACGAACCTTCCGTAGATGAACTTGAGGAAGAAGATGCTGCCTATCATCGACACGACGGATATGGGGAAGGTGTTCAGCATGAAGTCCCTGAAGGTGAAGCCGGTCTTGGAGGCTATCATCATGTTGGGCGGATCTCCCACAAGCGTGGCGAACCCACCAGCGTTGGCGGCTATTATCATGGCCGTGAGCATGAAGGGTGGGTCCTCGCCGTACATCTTGCAGGTCGAGAAGAGCAAGGGAACGGTGAACATTACAGCTGTTATGTTCGGGAGGAAGGCTGAAAGCAGGTAGGTAAGGAAGATTATGGCCCAGAAGGCCATGTCGGGCTGTCCGCCCAAAGAGCTCCTGATCCTGTACCCTATGTAGTCATAGAAGCCGGCCTCCTGTAAGGCGCCCACAACAACCATCATGCCGAACAGGATGCCGAGCGTCTGGAGGTCCACGTACCTGACCATATCCTTGGGCTCCATTATCCCCAAGAGCCAGATCATGACTATGGCCGAGAGGGTGACCACGTTCTCCTGCCTGACCTCCGTCGCTATCAGGAAGTAGGTGGCGATGAATATCAGGAGGGCCCTGAGCTGCATCTCCGTGAGGATCCCACTCCCCCTCAGGTATCCGAGGTAGTAGGCAAGTATCAGGCCCGTGATGAAGGCTATCCTCGTGAAGTGCCTGCCGGATATCATGGAACCACCCTCTCCCCGAGAAGAAACAGTATCACGGTCAGCAAAAGAGTCACAACAGATATGAGCAGCCCGTTCTTGAGATACTCGAACCTGCTGATCTTGCAACCCTCTCTTCTAGCTGCTTGAAGGGATATTATGGTCGTGTAGGAGCCTATGGAGCTTGCGGCCGATCCGAATCCGAGCCCCATTATCAGGGCCCACCAAGGAGGGGAATCTCCTATTGGTATCAGGTTGGCCATCGTGGGCACCATGAGAGCCAAGGTCTGCAGGTCATCCAGGAACGTGGAGAGCAGGAACGAGAAGAGGAGGGATGAGAGGAAAAGATCCACCTTCCACGATGAGATGAGCCTAGCAAGCTCAACGGTAGCTCCGGCGTTCTGAAGACCTCTGGCTATGAGCACTATGCTCCCGACGTAGATGAAGGTGCTCCACTCTATGTTGGCCATGATCTTTTCAGTTCTCTTACCCCCAAAGAAGAGTATGGCCATCGCGAGGACGCTCAGAGCAGCCACAGGTTCAACTCCTGAAAATAAAAGCACAGTTGAGGCTATGACAGAGGCAATTCCTCCCATCATTAGGATCCTGTGCTCTTTGTCCAGATTCAGGTCGACTTCGTTCGGAATGTCATCTAGCCTCCTCCTGAAGAGGTGGAAGAGCAGCAGTATGGACAGTGCGGTGCATATAGTCACTATCCACCCCAACCTAGCGACGAAGAGATTGAAGGAGAAGAGGAGCCAGCTTCCTATCACTATGTTAGATGGCTCGCCGACGAGCGTGGCGGTCCCGGCTATGTTGGCCAAGACTATTTCAGAGATCACGTAGGGTTTCGGGTCGACATTCAGCTCCCTGAGGGAGGGTATCGTGGCCAGAACCATGAAGTAGGCGGCGAGGGTATTCCCTATCACGGCGGATAGGAGACATGTGGAGGCACAGATCGTGAAAAAGAAGAGATCCTTCCTCCCTCTTGACAGCTTTATCGCCAGACGGACGAGGTAGGAGAAAAAGCCGCTCTCCTTGAGGAGTCCTCCCACGGCCATCAGGCCGAACAAGATTATCAAGGGTTTTATCAAAACTTCTGAGGTTAGGTCGCTGAGATGAACAACTCCAACGACGTATGCCATCAGGAAGACTCCTACGATAGAGATGACAGATCGCATCCTAGGTACAACTATTATGGCTGCATAGATAAGCACAACAACGATCAGTGCGAGGGTTTCCGGGTTTAAGAGCACAATTAGTTCTTGGAGGATGCTTTTAATAAATTTTCCATATTCCAGAAGCCTCCTCGATATTTTTCAGGTCAGAAGAAGACTTCTACCTAGCAGTGACCTCGAGAATCGAAGTCACATTTACTCACCTCACCGAGAAGGTCCTAAGACAGGTCGGCCTAGCCACAAAGCTTAAAGGCTTCCTCCTCGAAGTTCGGGCAACCCGAGGTGAGAGCATGGGTGACCGTCTTTGGTCTCTGTAACCTCCTTTTTGGTGTGAAAAGACTTCAGGGTTTCAGCCATTCGGTCTGTCTGGTTCCCGTACAACTCCTCAGAGAGCACGAGAGTACCTTCGATAGAAAAGTGCGCGAGGTAAGAACAAGTCTGAGAAGTTGTGGTGTTCTCAGGAGGCCCATAGTGGTTGACCTCAGGACCATGGTCGTCCTCGACGGACACCACAGGCTCAACGCTGTGAGGTCCTTGGGTCTCAGGAGGATACCCGTCCTGTTAGTGGACTACGAGAGCGAGGACGTGGAGGTGTTTCCTAGGAGGGACGAGATAGTGGTAAGCAAGAGCAGGGTCATCAGGGCAGCGGTGAACGGCAGGACGTATCCTCCCAAGACCACCAGACATGAGCTCTCCTTTGACGTGGAGCCAGTTGACGTCAGCATCGAGAAGCTGAGGTGATCGCATGAGCGGGCCTATCAGGATCTACCTCGATGTGGACGAGCTTCCTAGGAAGTGGTACAACATCCTGCCTGATCTCAAGGAGGAGTTTCCACCGTACCTTAACCCCAAGACCAGGGAGCCCGTGAAGCCGGAGGAGCTGGAGGCGGTGTTCGTCAAGGAGTGTGTGAGACAGGAAGCCTCCACCGAGAGGTTCATAGACATACCGGACGAGCTCAGGGAGTACTATATAATGATGGGGAGGCCTTCCCCCCTCCAGAGGGCCGTCAAGCTGGAGCGCTACCTCAAGACTCCAGCTAGGATATACTACAAGAGGGAGGACCTCTCCCCAACCGGGAGCCACAAGCTCAACACAGCCATAGCTCAGGCCTACTACGCCATGAAGGAGGGCGTGGAGAGGCTCACGACCGAGACAGGTGCTGGACAGTGGGGCTCCGCCCTCGCCTGCTCCACAGCCTTGGTGGGGCTCAAGGCCTTGATATTCATGGTTAGAATATCGTACATGCAAAAACCCTACAGGAAGTACGTCATGAAGCTCTACGGGGCTGAGGTCCACCCATCTCCCAGCGAGATAACGAACTTCGGAAGGAAGCTCTTGGCGGAGAATCCCAACCACACCGGGTCCCTCGGCATAGCCATAAGCGAGGCCTTGGAAGCAGCACTGAGCGACGACAAGACCAAGTACTCCTTGGGAAGTGTCCTGAACCACGTTCTCTTACATCAGAGCATAATAGGACAGGAGGTCGACCTCCAACTGAAGAAAATAGACGAGGAGCTCGATGTCCTGATAGGATGTGTTGGAGGAGGCAGCAACTTCGCCGGCTTCTCCTACTCGATAATAGGCAAGTACCTGAGGGGGGAGCTCGACAAGAAGCCGGAGGTGATAGCCGTAGAGCCCAAGGCATGTCCATCAATGACAGAGGGGGAGTACAGGTACGACTTCGGCGACACCGCCCAGATGACGCCGCTCATCAAGATGTACACTCTAGGATACGACTTCGTCCCTCCTCCAATACATGCAGGAGGCCTCAGGTATCACGGATGCGCTCCTACCCTGTCGCTGCTCATCAAGGAGGGGGTCGTGAAGCCGGTGGCCATAACTCAGGAGGAGGCGTTCAGGGGAGCTCAGCTCTTCGCAAGGACGGAGGGGGTGATACCAGCTCCTGAGACATCTCATGCTGTGGCCGTGGCCATAAGCGAGGCTCTCAAGGCCAAGGAACAGGGAGAGGAGAAGGTCATAGTCTTCAACTACTCCGGACACGGACTACTGGATCTGGAGGGCTACAAGCAGGTTCTGGGGCTATGACCCCTCTTCTTCTTTTCAAGCACTTTAAAGATACAGTTAAATAGATGGAAAGGGTCGATAGTTTGGAATGGAGGTCAGCGAGGAATATATAAGGAAGATAGTACGTGAAGAGCTGGCAAAGCTTGGCTTTACAAGGCTTTCTGAGGAGATCTCTCAGCTTGTGAAGGAAATTTCCCGTTTAATAGGGAGGATCTCAGCACTGGAGGACGAACTCAAGGAAATACCGAAGACAAACCTGGTTCTGCAGCAACTTGTAAGACAGAATGCTGATGCTGTACAACAAGCCATTAGGATGATTCATGAAGGGAGGGAGGAGGCTAGAAAGCTTGTTGAGCGGCTTGAGGCCAGGATAGAGCAGAACGCAGAGCTGATAAGGCAGAACGCTCAGAGGATAGAGCAGGTGGATAAGAAGATTGATCTCGCCAGAGCTGAGCTCATGATATTGGCCGGGAGATGGGGACCGGATCTGGAGGAGCTTGTCCGAAAGATAATGAGGGATAAAGTCCTTGAAATCAAAAATATCGACATAAACAAGGTCAAAAAGGTTGTGTTTAGGGACGAAAAGTGTCTAT
>CAZGKA010000122.1:0-4752 GCA_964525965.1 uncultured Nitrososphaerota archaeon | reverse complement strand
GAGATGATAGGATCCATAATAATAGGTTCCGTGGTTTATTTGGTCACGAAGAAAGTGTACTTCCTGTTCTTCCCCCTCATGGCTGGAGCGGCGGGTATAGTGGGAACTCTGATCGGAGCGCTCTTCGTCAGACCGAAGAAGGGGGAGGCCCCGGTCGCCTCCATGAGAAAGGGGATGATAGTTACCTGCATAACGCTGGGCGTCCTCTTCTACTTCATAACGTTGCCGATGGGACCAGGGCACGTGTACCTGTACATAGCCTCCCTGCTCGGTCTGGCTGTTGCTCTGGTGGTTGAGGGCGTGATAGAGTACTACACTGAGGAGCACAAACCTCTCAAGGAGCTTGTCGACTCCACCAAGACGGGAACGGCCACCGAGATACTGATGGGGCTAGCCCTGGGGATGGAGGTTCCGATAACCCCTGTGGCCGCGGTCTTAGCAGCTCTGGGAGCAGCTTACATGCTTGGAAGGGCCTTCGGGGAGGTCGCCAACATAAACCCACACATAGCCGGGATATATGGAACGGTGGCCGCCACGATAGGAGTCCTGTCTCTGACAGGGATAATCCTCTCCATGGACGGCTATGGACCTATAGCTGACAACGCCAGCGGGATCATAGAGATGGCCGGCCTCGAGGAGGAGGTCGGGTCCGATGTAAAGGACGTGCTCGATGCGGCCGGAAACACCACTAAGTCCTTGGCGAAGGGGTTCGCCATGGCCAGCGCCATAATGGCGTCTTTGCTCCTATTCCAAGCCTACGTGGACGTCGTGAAGATAAAGACCTACAACCTGATGGAGCCGAGGACCCTGATAGGGCTGATAATAGGAGCAGCGATACCCTTCCTCTTCTCCAGCCAGGCTCTCAAGGCCGTCGGCAAAACTGCCTCTGAGATGATTGCAGAGGTCAGGAGGCAGTTCCATGAGCATCCTGAGATACTTGAGGGTAAAATCGAGCCTGACTACGCCAGGTGCGTGGAGATAAGCACGAAGGCTGCTCAGAAGTACATGGTGCCACCGACCCTCGTGTCCCTCATAGTTCCGCTGATAGTCGGGTTCCTGCTGGGACCGGTGGCTGCGGGAGCCTTCCTCATAGGCGTCACGGCATCCGGCATAATGCTGGCGTTCCTCATGAACACCGGAGGCGCCGCTTGGGACAACGCCAAGAAATACTTGGAGAGGATCGGGCTGAAGGGAACCGATGAGCACAAGGCCGCCGTGGTGTGCGACACGGTGGGAGATCCCCTGAAGGACACCGCAGGCCCAAGCCTCCACATACTGCTCAAGTTGGTGAACAATGAGTCGATAATCTTCGGAGCTGCCTTCGTGGCTTACGCACTCTATCTCCTCGGGTGAACCCTTCTCTTTTTTACCATCTCAACTACTCCTCTATCGATGGCCTCGACAATCCTCTTGGATGCCTCTCTGAGCTCTCTGCTCAGTTCCTCCCCCAACATGAGGAGGCTACCTTCGATAACTATGTCCCTCTTGGGATACCTCAACACGAGGCCCTCAATCCTCTCGAGCCTGAGCTCCTCACCACAAAGAGCGACCGGGACGAGGTTTCCTCCCAACGAGACGTTCGAGACAAAACAACTGCTCAGGGACCTGGGACAGGTCCTCAGGTGAGCTCCGACAACCTCTCCATCAAAGACGTAGACCCTGAGGTCGAAGTTCCTCAGGCGTCCGCTGTCGAGAAATAGGGGAGGAACCTCTATCCTCTCTTGGACAAGGACGGGCCACTCCGAGACCTCGTCGCAAGACTTGACCAGTTTAACGCCCTTTCCACCGTAGCTCCTCAGGGGCTTCACGACGGCCTCTCCTCTCTCGGCGAGAAATTCCTCTAGGTCCTCCCTTCTCCTGGCCAAGATGGTCCTCGGGAGTTTCACAAGCTTGAAATCCTTCAGGGCCTCGGAGACAAGACTGTAGGTCCTCCACTTGTTCTCCGTACCGAGCCCAGCCTCACTCGGATTGACGACGGGCTGAGCTATCCCCACAGGAAACCTGAACGCCCTCCTCACGACGAGATCCGGAACCTCATCTCCTAAACAGAGCAGGTCACCGCGATACCTGGCCTCGCTCTTCCTCACGAAAAAGGCCTTGTAACCGAGCTCTCCGAACCTATCCCTTATGGCCCTCCTCTCCATCCCCATGTAAGCGTTCCACCTCTCAGGTACAGCGATGGCGACCTTCCTCATGTCGGAACCACTTCTGGAGCAGTAATCCTCACAGAGCTGTATGAACAGGTCTATTATCTTTAACTGATCCTCGAAGTGTTCTCTGAGATCCGGCCTACACTTCACGACGTGTTCAGCGAGCTTCATCGTGTAAAACAGTCCACCTGATACGGCGTTGGCCTCCAAGAAATACAGAGCACCGTCCTTACCAATGATGAAATCGAGGCTGGCGTAGGGGTAATACTTGAGACCCAGCCCCACTGGCTAACCCCCCTTCGCTAGCTTCCTCAACCTGACGGCCAGGTAGAGGGCCGGGTTTCTGGCCACCAGCACCTCGTCCTCCTCGCGGAGGGGCACATATCCCATAGACGTCAGGAGCCAGTATCTGATCTCCACGACGTCGAACCTCCTTATCAAACCCCCGTCCTCGGAGAAGGAGAGCTTGCACTCCGGGTACAGGATTCCCCTGAGAACCTCACCCCTCCTGAGAGTCCCTCCTTCAAGAGAACTTCTGTCCGATCCTATCCTGACCTTCAGAAGGATTCTCAAGTTCTTCTCGTACGAGTACATTTTCTCCGGGATCCTTACTGTTCTGGTCGGAGGACTAAGCTCCCTCTCCGGGATTCCCCTCCTCAGGTCGCTCGGGATCGAGGCACCTATCTCGTCTAGGTACGGCTCGAGATGATCCAGCATCCTGAGGAAGGACTCCCTGGCGCTCAAGGGCCCATCATCGGTCAAGAAGGTGGCTTTGATCCCGTTTCTCACGGCTCTCGCCCTGTTCCTCCTGAGGTACCTTCTCTCCTCGATCTTCCTTCCTTTCCTCAACATGTCGACCGCTTGAAGCGAGAGGGCCGCGATGAGGTGGGCTATCCCCGTCAGATACTCCTCCCTGGACTGGTTGTCCAGGCACCTGACCTCCACCCGGCTGGCGGCCTTGGAGGTGTGTATGTCCTCGGGGACGTTCGTGAGAGGCCCCCTTATGGTGATCTCGGTTAACCTGTCTCCTGCTCTGTTGGTCACGAGCTCCGACCTGACGGAGCCGAGTCTTCTGAAGATCAGACCATATCTCGACTTGCCCCTCTCCCTCCAGGGGATGAAGGTGAGCGGCTTCCTCCTCAGAACGACACCCTGGGACTCCTTAAGCACCTTGCTGTACGCAAGTCTCGAGCTTGCGAAGCCGTCGCTGGGCGAGTTGGCTGAGATGGCTATGAGCTCGGGGAGGTGGTTCCTTACGTTGGAGTATATCCACGCCAAGGCCTTGCTGCTGGGGACTCCCCCCTCCCTGGTGATCGACACGTTTATGTGGGTCCCGTTCATCGGGAGAGGTGAGCTGTCGACGGGGTGCATGCTCCCGACGTAGATGTACTGATTTGTTTTGGTTGCTGCATCTGCCAGGATGCTCCTCGAGAATGAGATAACTTCCCCCACCTGCGAGGGGTTCAGGGGTCTGGTCACGTACTCCAGCTGGGACGGATTCGGCTCCCACTGGATCCCTATCAAAGATCTCCTGGCCATGTTGAGCTTCTCCTCGTCTTGGAGGAGGTCCTTTGCTAGGTTGAGGAGCACTGGCTCCGGGAACCTGCTGAGGAACCCCGCTCTGTTGACCAAAAACACCTCCTCCTCTATCCCCAGCCTGATGATCATCCGTCACTTCTCCCCCACTCTCTCAAAGAACTTACTCAACGCCTTGACGATCTCCTTTCTCTTTCTCCTCCCGCTCTCAGAGACCTCCAGCTGAACTCCCCACACCCCCGGGATGGAGGAGCACTCCCATACGATGTCTCCTCCGATCCTCGGACCGTCCAGGGAGACCCTCACCCCGAAGCTCTCCAGTGAGGCTCTGAGGTCGTTTACGGTCTTGGGATCGACTGTCTGACCAGGGAAGAACCCCAGCTCAACATCGAACTCATCCCCGCTGCAGGTGTGCAGATCAAGAACTCCTCTTATTCCTCTTTCCCTGATGATCCTCTCCATCAGAACCCTCAGGGGGGAAAGCCTCGAGGGGAACCTGTTGCAGTCCATGTAGACGCGGGACACCCTGAAGATCAACAGGTGAGCGCCGGTCTTCTTGGCCACAAGAGAACCTATTTCCTCAGCCTCCTTGTCAGCAAACGGCTTTTTCGCGTGGGGGACCGTTAAAAGGAAGGGTCTGTATCCCGAGATGTACTCGTAGCGCCTCGAGAGGTCCTCTAGGGGAACGGTGGCCAGAGGTCCGCGGGACCATCTGAAGCCGACCTTGGACCTGAGGTAGCGTCTCCTGCTCATTATTATCGCTCTCTCGACGGTCCTTATCAGAACGTCGAGGGAGGTTCTCGGATCATCCCTCAGAACGGCAAGCGCGGGGAGAGAATAGGTCAGGAAGGCGGAGATCCTCGGGCTATTTCTCAGCACGGATTTCATCAGAGAGACTATCTCCCTGACATCAGACCTCCTGACCTCTTTTCCGGATGAAAGACTCCTCTCCATCAGCTTAAGAGAAGCGTAGAGCTCCAAGAGGTCTTGGAGAACCTCCCTCTCCCCGCTCATCCACCTCGATTGACCGGTCTTGCGTATAAGTGCTCACCGAGAGGTTTTTAAG
>CAZGKA010000121.1:0-5279 GCA_964525965.1 uncultured Nitrososphaerota archaeon | reverse complement strand
TCCAGGTAGCCCCCGGAAAGGAAGGTCACCGTGTACGGACCGACGTTCATTATGGTGTTGGCAACTATCTTGTCGAGGACTGCTTTCAGAGGAACCGAGGCCAGGGCTTTCAGGGCTTCAGGCTTCATGACAGCTGCGAGCGTGCTCTGCCCAATGGTCTTTCCCATGAAGGCCTCGTACATCAGCTGCCTCACGAGCCCTGAGGGAAGGGAGACCTCCACCTGAGAGCTTGACGCCGCTATCACCTTGGCTCCAACGGCCGCCAGCTTGTCTATGTCAAGGGCCTGAGCTATCTGCACTGGCACGTAGAGGATGACCTCAGGAGGGGCCCACTTCCCTGTGATCGGGTTGTATGCGGACAGGACGTTCACGGGGGATTGCATGAAGGCGTTGACGCTCAGTATCATGGCCGCGGACCACCAGGCCCCAGCAGTGGCCAGGATGCCCACCAGGAGGTGGACCCTGGGAGAAAGCTTGTTCTCAGCGTAGAAGTACATGTAAACGAACACTGCCTCCATTATAAAGGCAAATATCTCCATGTAGAGCGGGAAGTAGATGTACCTGCCCGCGGCCTCCGTGAGGTTCGGCCAGAGCAGCACGAGCCCGAACTCCGCGGCGGTCCCCATGGCAGCCCCGACAGCGAACACTATGACGAATCCCTTGGCTAGCGTTCTGGAGAGCCTCTTCCAGCGATCATTTCCTGTCTTGAGCCACAGCCCTTCCGAGATAACTGCGAGCAGAGGCAGGGAGAGCACGTACTGGAGTATGAGCCAATGTATCTCTATTCCCACCATTGAGAGTACTCTCTCACCACCTGCCGGGTATCCTGAGATCCACTGAGATAGCAGATCTACGAACCCCATACGTGATCATACCGAGATTAATGTCTTTTTTTAATAACCTTATAGGTTAGATAAGTTAACCACAAGGACGGTCTGTTCCCAGCACCCAGGCCTTACGACCGGCCGGAGGTTTGTGGAAATGCATAGTTTGTTTCGGGAGGATATCAAAATGCCCTTCTTCCTGACCCCCCGGAGCTACTCTCAAGTTCTCGTCTTCCAATTTTAGGTTAAACTACTTAATAGAGAAGGAGGAGGTCTGCCAATTCTCTTGATGATGAACCGACTTTTTCGTGATATTATGGGGTCAGGCGACTGTTAAGAGGCTCTCCTGATCCTTTAAGCTCATAAAAAGCTGACAGGTTATAGGAGACCCTCGACATGGGCGCGAGAGTCCTCAACCGCCTGAGGACCCGGTACATTCTCAATAAGTTCCATGATGCCTATAAACGATCTCAGCCTTGCGCTCAAGTACTACCGAGATGACAACGCTCTAGCCCTTATACCCGGAGATAACTCAGAAGATGTTCTGAATCGTCTGTCGCTGGAACACGGGCCTTCAGATCAAAGGTCAGTAGTGTTCCTGAGAGGGGCGCACCACGGCGCTCACTACGGCAGGTAGATAGATGAGCATGAGGCCCGCGTCGCGTGGTTGTCTTGGACCAGAGATCTGGAGTTGCCTCCGCATACGGGCTATCTACAAAAATCGGAGATCTTGGTGGTAGCCGAGGGCACGGATCGCATGTTTGTAAGCATCTACTGTTTCTCGGAGGTATCACCCGTGCGTGTGTACTTGGAAAAAAGCAGCGGAGCGTTGATGTACCTGCTGGTCTTCTGACGTACTGCATGTACCCGTCCTGATCATCGCCTGCGTTCGAGCCGAACACGCTCAAATGACGCGAGATTCCCTCCTCGGGTCTCGGTTCGAAGCGGTGAGATTAACTTCGACTTCCATCCTCAGAAAGGGTGTTACGGGGTTCTAGGCCGCTCACCCAGGTACTCGCTTCCTGAAATAGAGTAGGGATCGGCTAGTAAGAGGGCAGAGTTAAAAACGATTACCTCTGCCCGTTGGCGTGCACAGCACATCTCTACATCTGGAAAGGCATCGGATTGAGGAGGTTCAGCAAGAACCTCCCAAGATAATTTTATATGCTTTTAAGTATATGTAGAATGATGACAAAAATTGTATACAGTATAAGGATACCGGAAGATGTGAAGAGGATGATGGAAGAGATCGACCTAAACTGGCAGGAAGAACTTAGGAAGCTCATTGAGAGGAAGGTACGGGAAGAGTACAGGAAGATGCTTCTCAGAAAGGGAAGGGAGCTTAGGAAGAGAATGAAGACAGATGTTCCCAGCGCTGAGTTGATCAGAGAGGATAGAGATGAGCGGTAAAATTGTCCTGGATTCGAGCGTGATAGCTGCCCTGTTTTTCAGAGAAGAGCTCTCAGATACCGTAGAGGAGATCGTAGAGGGCTACCAAGAATACTACACGGTTAGTCAGGCTTACTCGGAGGTGGCTAACGTTGCGTGGAAGAGGATAAAGATCCACGGTGAGGACGAGGAGATCTCGAAACAGGCTTTGAAGAACGCCATTGAGTTCATCGAAAGGATCTGCGAGGTCGTGGACAACAAACTAGTTCTGAACCAGGCGTTTGAGCTGGCAGTTAAGTATGGTGTAACGGTGTACGACGCCTTATTCATCGCTCTCGCAATTAAGCTCGAGGAAAAGCTCATCACAACTGACAGGAGGCTGTACAATACGATAAGGAGCACTGATCTGGAGCGGTTCGTTGAGTGCGTAGAACTCTGATCGCTGGAAAACCCAGGAGATCAATTTGGGTGAGAGGAACTGTTTTAGTTAAGGTAGGGGTATAACTCGAGCAGGGACACCAATTAGGTCTTCAAGAACTGATGGTCGGTTTTGAGGGTCATCCCAGGTACGCGCTGTTCAACCCCTCGGCCAGGGCCACCTCGTGCAGCTTCTCATCGCCGGTCAGGAACTCAGCTGCATTTACGTGTTTCGCCGAGACTATCTGCAGGGCATCCGCTTCGTAGATGTGATGTCTCTCTATCAGCCTCCAACAATCCTTGAGAATCTCTACCTTAAGCGGGAGCACAACGGCCGAGGCGGTCCTCACCATCCTTCTGGTTTCGAGCAGAAATCTCCTCCTAGCAACACGATATCCATCATCGTCAAGCCTTCCCATCCTCCTAGCCCTGTCAAATACTCCCAGAACCTCACCGATGTTCCAAACACTGTAAGAGAGCGTTACCTCCCCGGAGTAGGCCCTGAGGTAGAGCTTCCTCACTCTGTCGCTGTTGGGCTCGAGGACGTATCTCTTCACCATGGCGCTGCTATCGAGATATACCACCGGACCTCTCATCCCTAACAACCCTGACCAGCTCGCTCACAACTCCCTCAGGTCTGACAGGCTCAAAGTCCAGCTCGTAGTTCTCCGTGCCGGCCAGCTCTGAGAGAGCAGAGTCGAGCACCTCGTCCACCATTGCATCTCTCATAACGTCCTCGAGAAGGACGCTCACGTCCAGACCCCTCCTCAGGGCGTGCAGCTTGAACCTCTCCCACAGCTCCCTATCGACGTAGATGCTCGTCTTCCTCCTGACCATTCTTCTTCCTGACAGGATATACCGATTTCGGTATATAAGTGTTGGGGGTACAGTGAGCATAAGGAGATCTCAAAGCAGGAGGTTGAGTTCGAAGGTTGTTGGGATGGTCATGCCCCTCAATTCCCCAACCTCCCCCTCGCTCCCCGGAATCATTTTATCCCACTCCCTTATGTGTCTGACCGCGCGCTCCTTTCCCTCCAGCTGCCTGAGCACCCTCCCATCCGCTGTGTACACCACCGTGCCGAGTTCATGCGCCATTATTTATGTAGTAGACATCGCGGACGGTCATCCCCTCTCCATCGAGTAGCTCAGCACTCGACAAACGATCTCCTCCTCTCCTCAATGAGCCTGGGAGCTGACTCTAAGAGAAGCCTGTAGATCGTGTGGATCTCGTTCGCATCGATCAGTCTCCTAGCCACGTACTTCCTCAACGTGTTGGCGAATTCCAGCAGCGCGTGGCGAGGGGCCACCGCTGTGATCCTGCCGTGGAGATGATCCCTTAGGAGGTTGCCTCCTCATGATAGTCCTCCGGAACGAACCACTTCACGAGCACGTTCGAATCAACCACGATCTCGGACATGTCATCCCCTATCCTCCCTTATGAGTTCCGCCGATAGATTACCCCTGATTCTGCCAATGGATCTCTCTAAATCCTCCAGCTCTCTCATGATCCTATCAGCTTTCTTTTTTCTGACAAGATTCTCCAGGAACTTCCTCACCTCCTCCGAGTAGTTGATGCCCAGCTCCTCAAGCTCCCTCTTCAACCTCCTCGGAACCCGTACTCCTATCACCATGTTTACATCATGTTGTTAATGATTAACGTTAACAGTACATGTTTTTGCGCAAGCTGATACCTCGCGCGAGCGTTAATCCACGTCAGCTATCAGCGATCAGAACCTTCCGTAGTCGTCCCCGAGACGTTCTATGTCATCCTCCTCTATGTACTCGCCTATCTGAACTTCTATGACCTCCAGATCTATCTTGCCAGGATTTTCCAGCCTGTGAACAGCACCTACCGGGATGAACGTGCTCTCCCCGGGCCTCAGTATCCTCTCCTCCCCGTTGATGAGCACCTTGGCGGTCCCCCTTATCACGACCCAGTGCTCGCTCCTGTGGTAGTGTCTCTGGAGGCTCAGCTTTCTCCCCGGCAGGACAGTTATCCTCTTTATCTGATATCTCTCCCCCCTCTCGAGGACCGTGTAGCTTCCCCAGGGTCTATAGGCTGTTCTGTGGACTAGAGCCCTTTTATCCCCTTTCTCCTTGAGCTTTTGGTAGATCTCCCTTATCCTCTGGTCCTCGTCCCTGCGAGCCACCAGCAGGGCATCACCGGTGTCCACCACTATGAGATCGTTCACGCCCACAGTGGCGGTGAGCCTCTCCGTTATCACCAGGTTGTTCGATGAGTTCACCTGGATGTAGGAGCCGTCGTGAGAGCTGATCCTCACGGCGTTTCCCTTTTCATCCTTCTCCAAAATCTCGTAGAGGGAATTAAATCCACCGAGATCGTTCCAGCGCACGTTTAGAGGAATTACAGCTGCTTTATCGGTCTTCTCCATCACGCCGACGTCGACCGAGAGATCGAGCACCCTCTCGTACGCCTCATTGATGTCTTCAGATCTGAAAGCTTTGGGTATGGAGGGGACTAAACGTTCAACCTCTTTCAGGAACAGATCCGTGTCGAAGAGGAACATCCCGCTGTTCCACAAATACCCTTGGTTTACGTAGATTTCAGCTGTCTTTAGATCGGGCTTCTCCTTGAATTCCTCGACCTCAAACCCGAACTTCAGTTTTCTTCCGGGCTTTATGTAGCCG
>CAZGKA010000120.1:0-1661 GCA_964525965.1 uncultured Nitrososphaerota archaeon | reverse complement strand
CAATGGAGTGTCGAGGATTCGATCAAGGAACAATTTTTAAATGGAGGTAAGACATTACGAGGGAAGGTTAGCGGGAGGACAACACATGCCTCGAAGAACTGGGCCCACAAACCCGGCGCTGAGAAGACTGATAAACTACCTTGAAAAGTCCTCCAGGGAGAATAAGGCCCCGGTCTGGAGGGCTGTTGCTGAGAAGCTGAGAAAACCCACCAGAATGAGAGCTGAGGTCAACGTCGGTAAGATAAACAAGCTCTATCGAGAGGACCGAATACTAGTTGTTCCAGGGAAGGTTCTCGCTGGAGGAAACTTGGACAAACCTGTCGTAGTGGCTGCGTTCAAGTTCTCAAGGCAGGCCATTGAGAAGATAAAGAAGGCAGGAGGGAAAGCGCTCAGCATAGAGCAGGTTGTTGTGGAAAACCCAAAGGGCAGGAACGTCGTTATCGTCACCTGATGAGGTGGGAACATGCGCTATGACATCGTTGTTGATGCCAATGATAAGATCCTGGGAAGATTGGCCAGCTTTGTGGCTAAACAGCTCCTTCTAGGGAGGAGAGTGGCTGTGGTCAACGCTGAGAAGGCTGTGATCTCCGGAAATCCGAACACGATAGTTGCTAAATATGTAATGAGGAGGAGCATAGAGGGAAAGCCCAGACCCGAGAGGGGACCCAAGTGGCCCAAGACCCCCGACAGGATAGTCTGGAAGGCCATAAGGGGGATGCTGCCCATGAAGAAGGCCAAGGGCAGGGAGGCGCTGAGAAGACTTAGGGTGTTCATAGGAGTACCTGAGGAACTTCAGAATGTTGAGTTTCATGAGTTAGCCCCGGAGTACTCCAAGGAAAACTTAAAACCTAAGAAGAGGAGGAAGTACATCACCGTGTATGAGCTCTCTAAGAGCTTGGGCTGGAGGGGTGAGATTGCTTGAGCGCTGCTAAAACCACTAGGAGGTCCAAGAAGATCTCCCTAGCTTCCGCCTCTAGAAAGACATCCAGGGCTACGGCTGTCATCAGGGAAGGATCTGGGAGGCTGTACATAAATGGACTCCCCTACAATGTCTACTTCCCGAACGAGTTTGTCCAAATGAAGGTTCTCGAACCTCTATGGCTCGCCGGCGAGGACACGATCTCTAACATAGATATAAACGTCAGGGTCAGAGGAGGAGGGTTTATGAGCCAAGCGGATGCTGTTAGAATGGCAATAGGCCGAGCTTTGGTTGAGTACACGAGATCGGAGAAGCTGAAAAAACTTTTCAAGGAGTACGACAGAACTATTCTCAAGGGAGATCCTAGGACCAAGGAGCCCAAGAAGTTTGGAGGTAGAGGGGCGAGGGCCAGATTCCAGAAGTCCTACAGGTGAGGAGGTGTTTTTCCATGTCTGTTACTCATGGTACAGCTGGTGACCTTAAGAAGGGTAGCTATGTCGTCATAGACGGAGAGCCCTGCGAGGTTCTCTCCGTCTCCAAGTCCAAGCCCGGAAAGCACGGGGCTGCCAAGATAAGAGTTGACGCTAGAGGAATATTTGATGGAACCAGAAGATCTAAGATATTCCCGGCCGGGGCCTCGGTTGAGATACCCATAGTCGACAAGAGGGCAGGCCAGGTGACCTCGGTGATGGGCAGCACTGTCCAGATAATGGATCTAGAGACCTTTGAGATATTTGAGATG
>CAZGKA010000119.1:0-2411 GCA_964525965.1 uncultured Nitrososphaerota archaeon | reverse complement strand
CTGATTGCGTCTTGAGAAGGGGGAAAATCTAATAGTTTTTCTGAGGGCCATTCTCAATCTCCGCTCTTCTAGAGCTCTGATTGCGTCAAGCAGATATACAAAGCTATCACGACCATTAGTAAGAGGGACAAATTCTCAATCTCCGCTCTTCTAGAGCTCTGATTGCGTCTATTAGCTGCTGTTTTTGGGCATCAGAAAGCGTGGGATATTCTCAATCTCCGCTCTTCTAGAGCTCTGATTGCGTCTCCTGAAGGGGAAGGTGTACATAGACACCAGGACCGTATTTTCTCAATCTCCGCTCTTCTAGAGCTCTGATTGCGTCCCAACTTCATATCCATTGTTGGGTTAAAAAGGCTTGTGTCCGGTCCCTTCACGGAGGGGTCCTCCGCTGATCCCGCGTCCCGACCTGACTATTTAAGGATCAGCAGCCGGAAACATAATGATCAATGGCACAGGATGGACCGCCGAGAATTTCAGCCGCCGGCCAGAAAATGAAAAAACAATCAAATATCTTTTTATCAAAATATCATTTGCTCGTCCCATGATGAGAGGCAGGTTACTGGCCACGGTCCTGAAATCCTCCGAGAGATACTGTCTGAGGGCCTATATTCGCCTGGGACCAATGGAAGAGGACGAAATCCTCGTAATACGTGCTAAGGATGAGATACCTCCGGCTATGGAGAGCCTGAGAAAATTCTTATCCATGATAAGTCCTTCCCCGAGGGTTGAGGAGCTCCCGTTGAACCCACTTGACTTCGAGAACAACGCCCTGGTCATAGCCAAGCTCCTGTCGGAGAAGGCTAAGGAGAGGGAGATAATCATCAACCCGATCGGCGGACCGGAGCCACTTGGGCTCGCCCTCCTCTACGCCGCGACCTTCGTCGGCTGCACCATGATCCTCCAGGACGACCTCTCGATGGAGTTCGTGAAGCTGAGGAAGTTCGTCCCGGCGATAAGCAGGGAGAAGTTGCGGTTCTTGAGGGAGTTCTGCACGTGTCCAGATCCCAAGAAGGCGTCCTCCAAGCTCAACATAAACCTCTCAACTGTATATAGGCACATCTCACGTCTCGAGTCTCAGGGTCTGTTGGAGAGAAAGAAACCCACTTTGCTGGCCAGGATCCTGATTGAGCTCCCGGATCAGATCCTTCTGCAGAAGGGATAGTACTCGCACGAGCCGCACCTCCTGCTCCTGACCGTCGGGTCCGGCAGGCTTTCACTCAGGACTATCCTTCTGACCTCTCTCGACACATCCATAACCCTCCTTCTGAGCCTCTCCGTGAACAGAACCCTCTCCAAACCGGAGGGGTAGAAGATGAAACCCTCCTTCACATCTTCTCCGAACTTCTCCTCGACCATCATGGCGTAAGCGGTGAGCTGAACCTTGTAGGCTTCACGCCTGAGCCCGAGCTTCACCTCGAGGGGTTTCAGGTCCTCCCCCACGAGAAGGGCGTCCAGTACTCCCCGCATGCCCAGCGACCTGGATCTGAGAGGAAGACGCCTGATCGCCCTGTAACCCTTCAGGGAAGCGAGCTCCAGAGCTCTGGTTATCGCTTTATCCTGTAACCTCTTCCCTCTGATCATTAGACCTGTTCTTGGCTCAGCGATCCTCAGGACGTACCTCCAGTAGATTGTCCTGGGGCAGTAGAGGTAGTCCTTCAGATCGGAGGCGGTCACCTCAAAAGATGAGGGTCCTTTCCTCCTCCCCATACTCCGGATCCTCGTCGAAGTCCTTCAGCCTTCCGATCCTCATGGACATGGAGTAGAGCCTCTTGTCCATCACGTATATCCTTATGGCGCCGCTGTTTCCCTTCATCACGTTCATGAGATCGTGAAAGAGCTCCATCCTCCTTCCTCTGGTGAGAATTCCTATGAAGGCGCTTCTCTGTATGTGCTTGAGGCCGAAGTCCTTGCACCTCCTCTCCACCCTGGCCCTCACCCTGCCGTCGCTTATGTCGTAGATCACGAGCGTCATCATCCGTCCTATCTCCTCTCATCAGCAACATAATAATTGTAAACATCATATCTCTATGTTGGCCAGCTCAAACCTTCTCTCCCCCCTCAGGTAGCTGGCTACCGCCCTGGCCTGCCCGAGCATGATGTCCCTGAGCCTGAACCTCCTTCCCCTGTACTCGGAGGAGAAGTTCATCGCATCCTCCACGCGCCTTAGAACAAGCCTCCTTCCCCTGGGTCCAAGGTAGACGGCGCCCCCCTTGACCCTGAAGTCCCCCTTCCTGAGCTGCCTCTTGGTGAAGAGGGATATGACCGCCCTGTGGGAGACAGGGACTATGAACTCCTCCGCCAGATCCAGAGCCATGCTCGCCCTTCCCGGTCTGTCAGCGTGCAGGAACCCTGAGAAGGGATCAAGTCCGGAGAGAACCACACATCTGAAGGCCTCTGAGTAAACCCTGCTG
>CAZGKA010000118.1:0-31396 GCA_964525965.1 uncultured Nitrososphaerota archaeon | reverse complement strand
GATCTATCGGTGGGTCTCAAAAACGGAGATAGGTTCTTAAACAGGGTCATCAGGTCCCCCTTCGACGCTGACAAGCTGGACTTCACAAACAGAGATTCCTATCATACTGGCGCCGGATACTATATAGATGTACACAGAATAGCTTACAACGTGGAGGTGTTCGACGGAGAGCTCTGTCTGAGCACCAAGGCCCTACCAACGATAGAGTCCTTGATAATTTCTAGGCTGCTCGCGTTCCGATCAATTTACTTCCACAAGACGTCCAGAGCTGTGCAGGTCATGATGATAGAGGCCATGAGAAGAATAGCTGAGGATGTCCTAGAGATAGGAGAGGCTGTGAAAGACGTGGACCGTTACTTGGACATGGATGATTTCACGGTATGGTGTGCCCTCAAGAGGGATCCGAGAACCCAGCAGATCTTGGATGACTTAGCCAACAGGAGGCTTCTTAAGGTAGCCTACGAGATGGTTCTTTACAGAAAGGAGGGGGAAATTAGCTTCCTAGATTCTAGAGCTATCCTCGAGAAACTACGCGAGGAGATCTCTGCTAGAGCGGATGTTGACCTAGATGACGTCTTTATAGATACTCCTTTGCTGAGGACCGTGCCCGCAGAAGGATTTGAAGGATCCATTGCTTTTCTAGAGCCGGGAAGCAAGGAGCACGTAGTCCTTAAAGCCGAAGAAATCTCTCCGATAATCTCCCACCTCAAGAGGACTGTCTTGAGTATAATCCGAGTTTACACAAGAAAAGAACTCGTGAGCCGCGTGGAAAAGGCGGCCAAGGAGGTACTGAAGGGGGAGGAGCGGTTCTACCACAAGGTGTCATATTGAGCTTCGTGGATCATCCCCTGATAAAGAGAGGAAGCTTGGAGTCTAGAGTTTATCAGCAGGTCATAGCCGCCAACGCTTCCAGAGGAAACACCCTCGTGGTGATACCCACAGGACTTGGAAAGACCTCAATAGCCATATTGGTGATAGCGCATAGGCTACACAAGAAAGGTGGAAAAGTTCTATTTCTGGCTCCAACGAGGCCACTCGCCATCCAGCACCACAAGAAGCTGGTGGAAGTGCTCAATATTAATGAAAGCGAGATAGTCCTTTTGACCGGAAGAATCCCTCCTAGCAAGAGGACCTCTCTGTGGCAGGGAGGGAAGGTCATAGTTTCCACCCCCCAAGTGGTACAGAACGACATAGTCTCGGGCCGGGTGACCCTCGAAAACTTCACGCTCATTGTATTCGATGAGGCTCACAGGGCTGTGGGCTCCTATCCATACGTGTTCATAGCAGAGCACTACATGAGAACGGCAAAGGACCCTCTGATACTCGGTCTAACGGCATCTCCAGGAAGCACCAAGGAATCAGTACGTGAGGTTCTCAGGAACCTGTTCATAAAGAAGGTGGAGTATAGGAGCCGAGACAGCCCGGACGTCCTGCCGTACCTAGCTTCCCTGAGGGTTAAAGTTATCAAAGTTGCTCTCACGGAGAAGGAACGCTTGGCCCTGACCGTTCTGAGGGAGATCGTAAGGGACCTTGTTAGGAGAGTTAACTCCCACGGAAGAGTCATGATAGGAGAAAATCCGGGACTTAGGAACCTCATTGAGACGCAAAAGGTCCTGTTGTCAGAAAAAGCTCCGGGCGAGATCATTTCCCTCGTCACATCGCTTATAAAGTTGGTACACCTCATGGACCTGATAGAAAGTCAAGGGCCGAGGATGGCTCTGAGATACATCTACAAACTTAAGAAGTCCCCTTCAAAAGCAAATAAGACGATCCTAGAGGATGCAAGGTTCAGGAGAATCGAGGAACTTCTCTCTAAGGCTTCTAAGGAGCCCCCAAAGAAAGTCGTCATTTTGGCGGACCTTCTCAAGCGTCTAGTTGGAGAGGAGAGAAAGCGCGTGATTATTTTTTGTAATTATAGGAGCACTGTAACGGAGATATGCGATCTGCTCTCGAATATGGGAATAAAGACGGGCGCTTTGTTGGGTAGAGGGAGGAGGAAGGATGAAGAAGGAGCTATTACGCAGGAGGACCAGAGACGCATTATAGAGAGGTTTGTATCGGGAGATCTGGATGTCTTGGTCTCCACTAGCGTTGGAGAGGAGGGGCTGGACTTACCCGACGCTGATGTGGTGATTCTGTACGACGCTACTCCCTCAGGGATTAGACATATACAAAGGAAGGGGAGAGTGGGGAGAGTGCGCCCAGGCGTAGTGATTGCGCTCATATCGGAGGGAAGGGAGTTCAGTTTCTATAGGATAGCTAAAAGGAGAGAATTCCTCATGAAGAGAATGCTCGAGGAAGTACTAATGGAGCTGCGCACTGAGGAGCTGAAGTTTGAGGACTCCTCGAGAGTTTCGGATCGTCCTAAGATCAGGGTCGTCATGGACTTCAGAGAGATAAGTAGCCCCGTAGCCAAAATACTCGCTTCAGATGATGAAATCCTCCTTGAGACCTCTAAGCTGGATCTCGGAGATTATTCCGTGAGCGAGGACCTGATCATAGAGAGGAAGACCGTTTCGGATTTTGTGAACTCGCTAGTAGATGGAAGGCTGTTCGAGCAAGCTATCTCAATGAAGAATCTCTATAGGCGTTCGGTAATGATAGTTGAGGGAGAAAGCCTCATCACCAGCAGGAACGTCTCTGAAGAAGCAGTTTATGGGGCTATAGCAGCTTTAATCGGAATGTCTGTCGTCGTTCTCAGGACTAGATCTCCGGAGGAGACTGCCAAGGTGATAAAAGCTCTGGCCAGAAGAGAGCAACTCGAGAGGAAGAAGAGCATCTCTTTAAAGAAGAGACCTCCATCCTCTGAAGCTGAGGAATTAATAAATGTGCTCACCTCGATACGTGGCGTGGGGATTGAGATCGCTAAGGCCATACTCAGGAGGTTGGGATCCTTAGAGAGAGTATTCACAGCGGACGAGGAGGAGCTCATGGAGGTCGAGGGTGTTGGCAAGGTCTTAGCTAGGAGGATAAGGGAGCTAGCAACTAGGAGGTATTCGGAGGACGATCTATGATCACCGAGAGGTACCTCTTCCTCGATGGTGATGTGGAGAAGCTCTTTTCCAGCATAGTCATAGCTCTGAACAAACTTAACGATCTCGAGGACCCCGTTCTTTTGTCAACGAGCAAGGGCGAGAAAGTTAAGGGGAGCAGACAAATAGAGATCTCACTCAACGATCAAGGAAAGCCTATTGTCTTCGACTGGAAGCTTGCCAGAAAGTTTGTATTGGCGTCGTTAAGCAGAGGAGAGCTCGCTCCATTGAAGTTCATAGTTGTGTTTAAGTATCACTACCTGAGAGGTTCTAGGAAGGTCCACCTTAAATATGATAGATACGAGATACATGTGACCCCTGAAAAAAGAGGGATTCTGGTCTCGGTAAGAGCCATAAAAACCATGTACAGGACATCTCCGGAGATTTTAATACAGATGATCAGAGAAGAGGTTTCTAGGGTTCTGGGCAAGCGTGTTCGCGTCGAGCTCCTTTAACCTCTTTTATGGATCATGCTGTCGACTTTTGAGAGAACATCAGCGGCTGTATTCATTCTCCTCAGAATGTCTGGATCTTCGTCCTTCGAAAGTCCGAGCCTGTCGCTTAAATGAGACAAATATTTTGTAAGGTTAACACGAACCCGCCTCAGAGCAAGCTCGATCTCTATCTCCTCGGACTCCTCCTCGGAGGAGACTATTTTAACAGGGACGTTACAGTAGACGCAAAGGATCTCACCACTGGGTTTCTTGAACAGAGGCGTCCCACAGCGGGGACAAGAGTCCTGAAGCATTATCCATCCTCTCTTAAGGGCAGAGGCCATTCTCCTGAATCTCTCCTCTTCATCTATTGTTTTAGATCCCATGGAGATCAAGTTTATAGAAGCCCGGAGGACTATTTAACTTAGCCCTTTCCTCGCAGCTCTTGGGAGGTGGTTTTCCCTTGCCGAGGAAGAGTAAGTCTAAGAAGAAGGAGGAGTATGATAAGTTGATACAGGAAGTTATTGCTAGGTTGGATCGAATTTCTCAGAATAGGAATGTACCAAGGAATATAAGAAAAGCTACCACCGATGCCATAGATGTGCTCAGGGAGGAGAACCTCTCCTACGGTGTCCGCTCGAGCAAGGCCATGTCGATACTAAACGAAATTATAAATGACATAAATATGCCTTTTCCGACCCGATCCGAGCTCCTTTTGGTTGTGGGAATTCTTGAGAAGATCAAAGACTAAGAAAAACCGGTTAGGAGTGCCGGGGGTGGGATTCGAACCCACGACCGCTCGGTCTTCAGCCGAGCGCTCTCCCCCTGAGCTACCCCGGCACATCTCAATGAATTCTACTCTGATTCCAAGCTCAATGGACCGGGGGGGATTCGAACCCCCGACCTCCCGCATGCCAAGCGGGCGCGCTACCAGACTGCGCCACCGGCCCGGTGAAGTCTGATGAGTAGACTGTATAAAAACCTAATCACAGAATATCTCACACGACCCTAATCCTTTTCCAAGATATCTTGTTGGCCCATCGGTACCTCCTCATCCTCTTGCTCCTTCCGAATCCGCAGGCAGCACAGTACTTCTTTCTAACATTGTAGGAATGGCGCCCGCATCTGCGACATCTTATGTGGGTCTTACCCCTGCTCCTACGACCCATGGAGGGAGTTCCCTTCGTCATACCTACTCACCTCTGTTGGGTGTGGATATTGCTACGACCACGTCTCCCCTTATAAGTACTCTCTTCCCAAGTTTCACAACTTTTCTATCTTCCAAGCCCTCACCGGACTTCAGCGGTACCAGCTCTTCTGCGTTGTCGAGGACAAGGTTCAAATGTCGGTCGAACGATTGCAGGATACCCCTAACCCAGGAGCCAGTTTTAAGGGAGACAAGAACGGTCTCCTTTATGTTTTTGGCAAGGTACTCCGCGGTGTCAGGCATACCACAACACCACAAGTTATCTAGGACCTATTCCCCTCAGATCTAAATAAAAACGTTTTTTCTCGAGAGGACTCATGAGCGGGCCCACCTAAGTGGGATCCTACTTCCGTGGAGAATTATTTAAATAGTGGGTCCAAGCCCTAGGATCAGGGGTCTCCTGGTGGGATTTCTGAGGAAAATCTTTGGAGGAAAAGAAAGAGAAGAAGAATTCGAGGAGGAACTTCCCGAAACAGAGGAATACTTCTCTGAGAGATCTGTTACGATGGATATAGAGAAGGCCATCGCCGTCAAGCCAATGGTCCTGCGCAACGCCGAGGACATAGAGCTCGTTCTAAATGAAATAAACAACGGGAATATTGTCCTATTGAAGTATGACGATCTGATAGTTGAGAATAAAGAGAGAGTCAGAAGCGTTATAGAGAGGCTCAAGGAGAGAATACTCGAAGCGGGAGGAGATCTTGTACTCATAAGATATGACAAAGCACCACCCATACTAATAGTTCCCCGCTTTGTGGAGATATGGAGGAGACCAGAAAAATAGAGAGCGCCTCAAGATGCAGAGGAACATACAGCTCATACAAGCCTGAGCTTCTCCCCGACGGAGGGGGCCATGACGGCGGTCCCTCTACCTAGCATTTTGGATAACAAGGGTTTGAAAGACCTTATTTTCTCCGGCTCTCCGTGGACGAGGATTATCCTTGTCGGTCTGGGAGAGACTTTGGAGGCGTATGTCAGGAGCTGGACCTTGTCGGCGTGAGCAGAGAACCCTTCAACTACGTGGACCGAAGCTCTGACCTCTATCGTTCTGAGAGTTCCATTATCGTCGAGGACCCGTACTACCTTAGCTCCATTCTTAAGCAACCTTCCGAGGGTCCCCTTGGCCTGATAGCTGACTAAAACTATTGAGTTCCTTTTGTCAGGAGCCATCTTCTTGAAGTACTCCACGCTAGGTCCACCGTTAAGCATGCCTGAAGGTGCTATTATTACGCTCGGCCCCCCCTCTATGACGGAGTCTCTCTCCTCCACCCCCTTTAACATGGAGAAGTGCTCGTCCGTGAAGGGATCTATGTCCTCCTTGAACACCTTGCTCTTTATGTAATCGGACAGATAGTTCGGGTAAGCGGAGTGTATTGCGGTGGAGTCATAGATCATCCCATCTATGTAGACAGGAATGTCCGGGAGCTCTCCCTTGGAGAAGGCCTCCACGAGGGCTAACATGATTTCCTGTCCTCTTCCTACAGATAAAGCGGGTATGAGAACTTTTCCACCCATCTCCACAGTCTTTTTTATTATGTTCACCAAGGACTTCTCTGCATCCCAAAGAGGAGGTAGAACATCTTCCTCGCCGCCATAGGTGGTCTCCATTACCATGGTTTCAACTTTGGGAAATGAGGAGGCCGCCTTGTTCAGAAGCTTTGTATCTCTGAACCTGAAGTCCCCCGTGTAGAGGATGTTGTGTCTCAGGCTCCGGACATTCAGATGAACCAAGGCGGATCCCAGTATGTGGCCGGCGTTGTACAGGGTCAGCTTCATGTCCGGTGATATATCCACCGTCTCCTCGTAGTCCAAGGTGACCATGTGATTGAGCATCTCGGTCACGTCGGACTTGGAGAAGAAGGGAGTAATCCCTGTCCTTTCGCACAGTTTGAGATAGTCGAGCAACAGAAGAACTATCAGGTCCCTTGTAGGTTTTGTTGCGTAGACGGGTCCCCTGTATCCGTATTTGAAGAGGAGAGGGAGGGCTCCAGCATGGTCTAGATGAGCATGGGATATAATCACGGCGTCCAATTCATCTAGGACAAACTCAGGAAGGTCAAAGCGGGGGAAGGGCTCATCTCCACCAACACTTATGCCAGCGTCGAGAAGTACAGATCCCTCTTTCGCGGTCACTAGTATAGCGCTTCGACCGACCTCCCTTGCCCCTCCTAAGAAACTCAGGTATAGCCCTCTGTTTAGTCCAACAGGTTCTCTGTAGATCCTTCTGGCTATTATCCTCAGGTTTCTCTTCCGTTTCTTGGCGCCCTCAATTATAAATTTGTAAATCTCGTTGAGAAGCTCGGATCTTATTGTTGGAGCACGCAGAATTACGGGTCTCCATCCTGTCTTCTTAAGAATCTCGTTTATACATGCTCCTCCTCTACCTACGACGTATCCTGTCCTCTTAGCTATTATGTAGGCTTCCCTAGTTTCCTTGATCAAATTTATACTAGTAATCTCTGCTTTATCCGGTATCACTGATCTTATCGCTTTAATTGCCTCATCTCCTGGAGCCATGGGCTTATCTGCCATTATTATGATCTTCTTTCTGAGAGCTTTCGCTACGTCAGCGATGGCCCCGCTGTCCAAGAACTCAGCCGGATTTTTTACGTAGACAACGACGAATGGTCCCTCAAAGTCTACCCTGGTTACCTTTCCTATCTTGGAGAGATGCTCACGAACCTTCTTCTTGAGGTCCTCGAGATTTTCTACGTCTCTCAAAACTCTCGATTACCTCCTCTTAATTTTTTGATAAGTTTATCCACTTCCTCTGCGGTGAGAAAGTGAACTCCCTCCCTATCAATCACAGTCAGGTCTATGCCATCACCGGTGGCGGAATCCCTGGACAAGGCTGCTAGCATCGCGTTTATCACTAAAAGTTTAGCATTCTCGATACTCATCTTCGGGGAGTAACCCTCCTCTATCACAGATATTGCTACGGGAGACCCGGATCCCGTGGCAAGGTAGTCCTCCTCTGTCACCGTCCCGAAGAAATCCACATTGAATAAGTGCGTGCCTGTGTCGTCAAGGCCGGCGACTATCAGATGAGCTATCATCAACGGTCGATAGGATCTGAGCAAGATCGCTAGATACTTGGCTAGGGAACCTATCCTCAGTGGTTTCCCTGCCTCGTAGAAGTGAAGGTCTGAAACCATTCTCAGCATGTTAGTTAGGTATTGACCATCTGCCACCATCCCAGATATAGTAGCTACGGCGCGATCGGAGATCTTTATTGTCTTATTTGCTCTCTTACTTGCCACAAAAGTCTCTGCTGAGGCCCTCTTGTCTGATGCTATTATAACTCCTTCCTCGAACTTCACGCCCACTGTTGTGGTACCCTTCAGCACCTTATCCATAAAGTTCGGATAGTCTGGCGGGTTATACACCTGCATGGGAGGAACACCTACCTCCTGAAGAGAGAGTGGTGAATCAGCTCTCTTCCAACAACTGAAGCAAACCTCTCCTTTCAGTAAGAGGATCGAGCAAATATAAAAACATAGACACCTCATGATCCTAGACTCTCTGAGGTGCCAGTGATGGAGGGAAGGTTCGTTCTAGTGCCTAAGTACCTAGCGAGGGCCGGGGAAAAGTTTCAGTTCGTGGAATACTCAAGTAGATGTTTTGAATGTAAGTATAGAGCAGCCTGTGTTGAGGGTTTAGTCCCGGGGCGTGTCTATCTAATCAAGGATGTTAAGGATAAGGAATTAGAGTGCCCGATCCATGGATTAATGGTTCCTGCGAAAGTTGTTGTGAGTGATCTAGAGGTAGCGATCCCCGCCAAGATAGCGGTCAGAGGAGCAACGATAATATACAACAGACCGTGGAGATGTAGTTCTCTGACATGCAAGTACTACTCAGCCTGCTTCCCTGTCGGAGTGATCCCAGGAGACAGAATAAAGATAGAGGAGCTTCTGGAGGAGGTTCCCCCATGTGAACACTTCGATGAAAAAAGAGTCTCCTGTAGAGTTAAGGTGAAGGAAACCTGAGCTAGGATCTTTCTGGTATTTCGTACTCCTCTATGAATGAAACTCTTTCGATGCCCTCCATCCTCTTCATCAGGTCGGAGACCACCTTGAGCTTTCTAGAGAAAGCATCCCTCTTTGTATAGGCTACGGGTGGAATCCTTATCCTCACGGAGCCGTCAAGGATTTCCACATCCACATCCGAGTCCAGAGGTATCTCGAACCGGCTTATCACGAGGGACTTTATCAGCTCCTCCCTTGTCTTAGGCCTGCTTAGTATCTCGACTTCCACCTTTAGCCTCTTGCCAGCCATGGGATGATTAAAGTCTATTCTAACTCTCCCTCCATCGACTGATATGACCTTGCCGATCTCCCTATTTATCTTCACATAATCTCCCTTCTTGACATCCCTTATACCGTCTCTCTCCAACCTCTTTATCGAAAATACCTTTATCTTCTTAGGATCATGTTCTCCAAAAGCCTCCTCAGGCTCCAGTTCTAAGGTAGCTCTGTCGCCCTCCTTTGAGCTCCTGACAAAGTCCTCAATCTTCTTGAAGACCGCGCCCTCACCAGCTATCACCAAGATTGGGAGGTAAAGATCCTCTTCGGAATACTTTCCTTCCTTCTTAGCGATTTCTTCCACAGTGGTGTCCAAAAGCTCTCCTGTCTCGGCATCCCTTATGGTCAGGTTTATCCAAGCTACTTCGTCGTAGCCAGCGTCGGATGATTCAGCACTCAGAACCATCACCCCTCTTGAGGCAGAGTATTAAGCATTTTTTAACCTTTAACGACCCCTATGGGTGTCATCCTGACCACGAGCTTAGCTATGCCGGCTCTGTGAGTGGAGAGAGCCACCTCATCCACATTCTTGTAGGCTCCAGGGGCCTCCTCAGCAGCGACAGCGAACGATGCGGGTTTCACTATTATTCCCCTCCTCTCCAAGGAGGCGACTATTTCAGTGCCTCTAAACATTCGCTTCGCCTTCGCTCGGCTCATGACTCTCCCGGCCCCATGAGCACTGGATCCAAAAGTTTCTTTCATGGACCTCTCCGTGCCCACCATGACGTAAGAAGCGGTGCCCTCAGATCCAGGTATCAGGACGGGTTGACCTACATCACGATAGTCCGGTGGAATGTCCGGATGTCCCGGAGGAAATGCCCTAGTGGCCCCTTTTCTGTGAACGAACACCTTAACATTCTTACCGTCGACCTCGTGGGTCTCCACCTTCGCTATGTTGTGGGCCACGTCATACACGAGACGCATTCCGAGATCTTCGGGCGTTCTTCCGAACACCTGAGCGAAGGATTCTCTGACCCACTGCGTTATTATCTGCCTATTGGCCCAAGCGTAGTTAGCGGCACCCCTCATCGCCCTGAAGTACCTGTCGGCCAGATTGGATCCTGCGTAGGCGAATATGAGCTGCCTGTCCACAAGCCTTATCCTGAGCTGGCTTATGTTCCTCATCATCACGTCCAAGTAGTCCGAGGCTACTTGATGCCCGAAGCCCCTGCTCCCTGTGTGTATCATCACAGTTATCTGGCCCTCGTGGGTGATGCCCAGCTTTCTCGCCACCTCCTCATCGTAGATCTTATCGACCCGCTGAACCTCCAAGAAGTGGTTTCCGCTGCCCAGTGTTCCCAGTTGAGGAGCTCCTCTCGACTTAGCTTTATTGCTTATGCATGAGGGATCCGCGCCCTCCATACCACCGTTTTCCTCACAGTGGCTCAGGTCCTCCTCCCAGCCGTATCCCTGTTCAACAGCCCACCTGGCCCCTTCAACTATCACCTCGTCCAGCTGTTGGAAGGACAGTCTTAGACGCCCCCTACTGCCCAAGCCCGATGGAACGTTTCTGAAGAGGGTGTTCACCAAGTCCTTGAGCACGGGTCGAACCTCTTTCTCTGAAAGATCGGTTCTTATCAGCCTAACACCACAGTTTATGTCAAACCCCACTCCTCCAGGGCTTATTATTCCCTCATAGTAGTCGAAAGCTGCGACACCTCCTATCGGGAAGCCATACCCGGTGTGTATGTCAGGCATCGCTATTGCATACTTGTATATGCCTGGAAGTGTGGCGACGTTAGCAAGCTGCTCTATGGAGTCCCTCTCTATCATCGACAGAAGCTTCTCAGAGGCTATAACCATGCCGGGAACCCTCATCCCAGGCTTGTAATTCTGAGGAAGCATCCACCTTACTTCATCAATTCTCCTCAGGAGATTCATGACGCTCATGGTTCTATCCTAGGAGGAGTCCTCTGGCCACTCCTTTAAATTTGTTATCGGCACCACATGGAACTGGAGTTGCTTGAGGACCAAGATGGGTCAACATTTCCTTAAATCCCCCAAACATATATCCATCATATGTGATGCAGCAGATATTCGCGATCGAGATGTCGTCGTCGACTTGGGAGCGGGAAGGGGAGCTCTTTCCAAGGAGATCCTGAAAAGAGGACCCAAACTTCTATATGTTGTAGAGATTGATAAGTATCTGTGTCGCAAGCTGAAACAGGAGCTCGAACACGAGAACGTCGTGATCCTGTGCAGGGATTTACTCGAGGTACTTCCGTCCGATAAATTTGATAAGATAGTGTCTTCACCACCCTATTACATTTCGAGCAAGCTCATTGAGAGGCTTGTCATGTCCAGATTTGAGAAGGCGGTGCTCGTCCTGCAGAGGGAGTACGTAGGTAAAATGCTCGCTAGACCTAGAACCCGTAAGTATGGGTGGCTCTCCGTGATCTCTCAGGCATGTTTCCAGATAGATGTCGTCTCTTTTGTGCCCAAGGAGTGCTTCGATCCACCTCCCAGGGTGGATTCCCTGGTGATCTCCCTAGTTCAGAAGAGATGCGCCTCCGAAAGGTTCGTAAGGCTCGTTAGGGCGGCTTTTCTCTCTAGGAGGAAGAAGTTAAAGAACTCAGCCTTGGCAAAAATAGTTGGAGGAACCCTGTTCGAAGAACGGAGAGCTATCGAGTTGACTCCCGAGGATTTCATCGAGATTCTGGGGGAGAAATCTTGAGAAGAACCGTGTTTCATGGAATCAAATTGGTCCTTCCGGAAACGGTGTATGAACCAGCAGAGGACACAGAGCTCCTGCTAGAGGCGCTGGAGGAGCTATCTCCTGAAGGTAAGCTGGCCGCAGACGTAGGATGTGGATCTGGAATCTTGAGCATTTATCTCGCTAGATCGTTTGAGAGGGTTATTGGGACGGACGTTAATCCTGACGCCTTGCTAGCCCTCCGTGAAAGCGCCTCTCTGAACGGAGTGGGGGACAAGGTCTTGGCGGTATGTTCTGATGTAATCTCATCGCTGAGGGTTAAACTCGATTTAGCGGTGTTCAACCCTCCATACCTTCCGGAATCCCCTCGAAAAAATGATCTGCTAGCTTACTCATGGTGCGGTGGACGCAGGGGAAGGGAGATCCTGGATAGGTTTTTGCTTCAGGCCAAGGCAGCCGTTCGAGACGAGGGCCGCATAATCTTTCTGCAGACTGAAAGAAATGGTGTTGCTGAAACTGAGGCGCTGCTTTCATCTCAAGGATTTAGGGGGGAGATATTGAAGGAGAGGAAGATTTGTTTCGATAGGCTGCTCGTTTGGGTGGCTAGGAGGTCAATTTAGTTCTATAAAGTACAAATTTTTAGCTTCAAGAGAGCAGATGGAGCGGATGAGGTATGCCCCTGAAAGATCTAGCGACCATCGATGACCTTGCTCTCGAGGAAAAAAGAGTATTCCTGAGAGTTGACTTCAATGTGCCCGTCGACAGGGAGGGAAGAATTTCTGATCCGGCAAAGATAAAGGATGCTGTACCCACAATAAAGGAGCTACTGGATAAGGGAGCATCTCTAGTAATAGGAACTCACCAAGGAAGACCAGGGGGTTATGATTTCCTTTCAACAGAGCAGCACGCTCGTTATCTCTCGGAGTTTCTCGGAGTGGAAGTGGAGCATGTGGATGAAGTCCTATCAAAGAGAGTCCAAGAGAGAATAAAGGCTCTGAGATCGGGAGAGGTGATTATGCTGGAGAACCTCCGGTTTGCTGCTGAAGAGAACATAGAGCTCCCGCTGCCAAAGCTTCTTAAGACCAATTTGGTCAGGAGGCTTTCTCCGCTTTTTGATGTCTACGTTAACGATGCTTTCCAAACAGCTCATCGAGGACACCCTTCGCTGGTGGCCTTTCCCTATCTGATGCCATCCGCGGCTGGAAGGCTCATGGAACGCATGATCAGAGAGATGGCCGAAATTGACTCTATACCAGGGAGAAGAACCTTCTTATTGGGTGGATCCAAGGTTGAGGATAAGCTCAAGGTCGCCATCCACTCCCTGAGGAATCGTAGAGCGGAAGTTGTTCTGACTGGAGGACTGGTGGGCGCGTTGCTAGCTTACGCTGCAGGAAATAGGATAGGAACGACGCTCGATTACATAAAGGACCTCGATATACTTGTGCCGGCAGCTAAGGAGGTGCTAGAAGAGTTCAGAGGGCGAATATACTATCCTGTGGACTTCATCGTCGTTAGGAATGGAGACAGGAGAGTCGTGCCCGTTTACGGAGTGCCGGATGATGCCGAGATCGTTGATATAGGACCGGGAACCCTGGAGATCTACAAGGAAAAGTTAGAGGAATCCGATCTTATCATAGCGAACGGACCTATGGGTGTTTTTGAGGATCCAGAGTTTAGAAAAGGCACTCTAGAGCTCATAAAGATGGCAGAACGCTCCTCCGGTGAATTCGTCTTTTGTGGAGGTCATTTAAGCTCTGCTGCAAGATCTCTCGGTCTAGAAAGGAACAGCAGGGTTTACACAGCTGGAGGAGCAATATTATACAGCTTGGCGGGGCTTCCTCTCCCTGCCATAAAGGCGCTGAGGGAGGGACAGAGGCTTGTCCGTCGTTAGGGTTGGAATAGTTGGTTTCGGAACGATAGGGCGCAGGGTCGCTGATGCTGTCCTTCGGCAGCCCGACATGAAGCTGATGGGCGTGGTCAAGATCACCCCGGACTACAAGGCTAAGCTTGCTCTGGAGCAAGGGATAAACCTCTTCGTACCGGAAAAGTCCATAGATAAATGGGAAGAGCTTGGTCTAAAGATATCCGGCACAGTAAAAGATCTGATAGACTCCTCGGACATAGTGATCGATGCTACCCCAGGAGGAGTTGGGTCAAAGAATCTCGAGTTATACAAGAAGGCAGGCAGAAAGGCTATACTCCAGGGAGGAGAGAAAAAGGACGTTGTCGAGTCCACAGTCGTACCTCAAGTCAACTACTACGAGGCCCGAGGCAAGATGGTGGTTAGGGTTCCGTCCTGTAACACCACTGGATTGGTGAGATGTATTTGGGGACTGAAACGAGAGGTGGGTGTCGAGAGGGTCTTCGCTTTCTTAGCTAGAAGAGCTGCTGATCCAGCTGATAAAAAAGGAGGCCCTTTGGACTGTATGGAGCTCAATCCTGTAAGGCCACCGTCTCACCACGGAGAGGATGTAAAAACTGTTCTCAAGGATTTAAGCATCTTCACTGCTGCTGTGAAGACTCCCGTCACCCATGCCCATGTGCATATGCTGTTGATAAAGCTGAGCAAGGCGATCCCTAGGGAAGATGTGGTGGATATCCTGGCGGGGGAGAGAAGAGTACTGCTGGTTCCGGAGAATCTCGGGATGAGACGCACATCTGACGTCTTTGAGCTCAGCAGGCACCTCGGAAGGCCTTTCAACAACATATACGAGAACATAGTGTGGTTGGACTCAATATACTGCGATGGAGAGTGGGTCTACCTCGCTCAAGCGATCCACCAAGAAGCCATAGTTGTCCCAGAAAACGTGGACGTGATCAGGGCCATGTGCACTGATGTGGATGCGGAGAGCTCGATGAACACCACGGACATTAGACTTGGCATCAGAAAGGGCATATTATAAGGGTGAGGGTCTCTTGGGACTCGTGTTCACGCCTCTAGGAATAAGAGGCATCTTCGGGAAAGACCTTACAACTTTAGATGTGCTCACGATAACGAACTCGTTTGGAAGACTGCTTGGAGAAGGGTCGACAGTAGTTCTTGGAAGGGACACCAGGAGCAGTAGCCCCCTTGTCTCAAAAGCAGCTTCTGCAGGGTTGCTATCTGCTGGAGTAAATGTCATAAATGTAGGGATTGCTCCTACCCCGACTATAGAGTGGGCGGTGGATTTTCTCGGCGCTGATGGCGGAGTTATAGTCTCCGCCTCTCACAACCCGCCTGAATGGAATGCCCTAAAACTTCTCGGAGAGAGGGGAATTCTGATAAGCCCTGAAGATTCTAAGAGGATCAAGGAGGACTACCTGAACGGAAAATTCGGCTGTGTTTCTTGGAATGAGGTAGGGGACGAGGCAGAGACCGATGTCATAGGGGATTACATAGCAGCCATTCTGTCATTGGTGGACGTCGATGCTGTGAGAGAAGCCGGACTCAAGGTCGTATTAGATCCTAACGGAGGTGCTGGTTCGATCGTGACTCCCTATCTTCTCAGGGAGATGAAAGTCGAATTGACCACTTTGAACTCGGTGCCCGGAATTTTCTGTAGAGAACTGGAGCCTCGACCAGACGCGCTGGGAGATCTGGCCAACTTGGTCAGGGCCATAAACGCAGATGTGGGTTTTGCGCACGACACCGACGCCGATAGACTTGCCCTAGTCACTGAGAAAGGAGAAGTTGTGCCGGAGGATGTGACTTTGGCTCTGGTCGTGGAAAAAGTCTTGAAGGAAAGGAGAGGAGGAACTCTCGTCGTTAATATAGCTTCCTCAAGGATGTTCGACGATCTAGCAGAGAAATACGGCGGCAAAATTGTTCGCGTTCCCGTAGGAGAAGTATATGTCGCTAGGAAGATGTTGGAGCTGTCCGCGGATGTGGGAGGAGAGGGCAGCTGCGGCGGAGTTATTTACCCGGAGCTTCATTACGGAAGAGATGGTCCTCTAGCAGCTGCTATGATATTGGAACGACTCGCTAAGGAGGGCAAGAGATTGAGCGAGCTTATAGCAGAGCTTCCACAGTATGTCACGATGAGAGGGAGCGTCTCTGGCGAGGTGAACTGGGGTACGTTAAGAGAGACGCTTCTCAGATTATCCAAGGAGATGAGCATCGTGGGAGTCAGTGAGCTGGATGGAATTCGGCTTGATTCCGAGGACTTCTGGGTGCTGGTCAGGCCCTCTCGCACAGAACCCAAGATCAGGATAGTTGTTGAGGCAAAGGATAAATCGACAGCTGAGAAGCTGTTCAACAAATTCGTGAAGATCGTTAGGGATTACGTCTCATAGTCTCCCCTATTCTTTCTATTTTTAGCTGTAGTCTCTTCCAAGTGGACCACATCAGGACGTAGGATATCAGGATATATGGCATGTAAAGGAAGAGGTTTTCCACAGATGTCTTAGCCACGGGAGAGAACATACCGGCGAGAGGTATGCCTATACCGGCCATCAGAACTCCTCTCTTGAAGTAATGAAAGACTTCCCGCACGTACTCGGAAAGCATCATCTTCTTGGCCTGTGATTCACAGAAGAAGAAGAGCGCCAACGCCGCGGTCATTGTGAGAAAGGTGCCCAGGGGGTATTTCTCGTAGGGGATGTTTACAAACGATATCCTGAAAGAAGAGATTACAAGGAGAGTGGCTGGTACGAGAGCGACTCCCCCTATCAGCTTCTGCATTTCAAGTAAACCTTCTGTAATTCTGTTTTCATTGGCCGTGTGAAACACCCTGGAGAGGTACTCGCGAACCCGTTTAAAAAGTATCCCTGAGATTTTGGATAATTGACCTTAAAAATCATAATTTTAATTTATACAAATCCATCTTTGACTCTCGCTCTGAATCCTTCGAGGGAAGTTTTATATTTCCCTCCACTTAAAGAACTGACAGCAGGCCAATAGTTTAAAAGGGTGATCGAGCTACGTAATTTGGTGAGGTGTTTCAGATGGCCGAAAAGGAACATGTAAACCTGATATTCGTCGGTCACGTGGACCACGGAAAGTCTACCACTATAGGGAGGCTTCTGCTGGATCTCAACTTGATTAAAGAGCTACCTCCAGAGGATGTCGCTGGCGATGCTAGGCTGGCGTGGGTGGTCGACAGACTTAAGGAGGAGAGAGAAAGGGGTATGACCATAGACCTGGCCCACACCAAGATAGAGACTCCGCACAAGATAATAACCATAATAGATGCTCCGGGACACCGTGACTTCGTCAAGAACATGATCACCGGAGCTAGCCAGGCTGACGCTGCCATACTGGTGGTAAGCGCTAAGAAGGGAGAGGGCGTACAGGCTCAAACCATAGAGCACACGTTCCTGCTTAAGACCCTAGGAGTCAATCAGCTAGCAGTTGCTATAAACAAGCTGGACGATCAGACCGTCAACTACAGCAAGGAGAGGTATGAGGAGATAAAAGCCAAGGTCGCCGAGCTCCTCAAGAAGGTCGGATATGACGTATCTAAGATACACTTCATACCGATAAGCGCTTGGAACGGAGATAACATTGTGAAGAAGAGCGACAGAACTCCTTGGTACAATGGACCTACCCTCTATGAGGTTCTCGACACGTTCTCAGCTCCCCCGAAGCCCGTTGATAAACCGCTCAGGATACCGATCCAAGACGTCTTCAGCATAAAGGGAGTCGGCACCGTCGTGGTCGGCAGGGTGGAGACGGGTGTCATAAAACCTGGAGACAAGATCATAATAGAGCCCTTGCACAAGACTGCTGAGGTCAAGAGCATCGAGATGCATCACCAGCCTCTTCCGAAGGCGGAGCCTGGAGACAACATAGGAATAAACATAAAAGGCATAGAGAGAAGCGAGATAAGGAGAGGGGATGTAATAGGTCCTGCGAACAACCCGCCGACTGTGGTAAGTGAATTCACAGCACAGATAGTTGTTCTACAGCATCCCACGGCTATAGCTCCTGGATACACCCCTGTGATACACGCTCACACTGGACATATGGCCTGTAAGATGATATCCATAGAGAAGAAGATCGATCCGAGGACAGGACAGGTAATAGAGGAAAATCCATCATTTATAAAGAGAGGAGAGGCAGCCGTAGTGAAGTTCAAGCCTCTAAAGCCCTTCGTGATTGAGAGATACAAGGACTTCCCTGCTCTAGGAAGGTTTGCTGTCAGGGACATGGGCATAACCATCGCCGCTGGAATAGTGCTGGACGTCGTGCCCGTTGAGAGAAAGAAGTGAAAGGGGGGTTCTCTTTCTCTCATTTTTATTAAGAAGGGGGAGTTAACTTGGAGACGCTGAGGATAGAGCTCGTCAGCACAAATCACAAAAGCCTTGATGAGGTGTCGAGCAGGTTCAAGGAGATAGCTGAAAAAATGGGAGTTAGGCTGAAGGGGCCGATACCTCTACCGACTAAGAGACTGAGGATAGTCACCCTGAAGAACCCCTCGGGGGAAGGTACAAACACCTACCACAAGTTTGAGCTTAGGATCCACAAGAGGATAATAGACATACCGAACCCAGATAACAGGTTTATAAGGAAAATAATGGAGATCCCTCTCCCGGAGGATGTCAGAATAAGCATAATAATGCTCACGTCGACCAGATAAAAACACTCCTTCCTTTTTAAGGAGGAAAAAGCTTTTTGTATGAGGCCGTTAGATAAAAGAGTGTTCGACTCTTACCAACTTAGCCGGATGGATTCTGCCTAGAATTGGGAGCTCCCGAGAATCAACGCCGGGGGTGGGATTTGAACCCACGCGGCCCGGTGGGGCCACCGGCTCTCAAGGCCGGCGCCTTGGTCCTGGCTAGGCTACCCCGGCCCATGGTTATTGGAAGATCTCTCGTCGATATATAAGGTTGAGGACACAGAGAATCCGGAGTCTTTGAAGAGGGAGAAGAGGGAGGTCGTTTTGAAAAAGAGTTGGGGATCACTTCAGCGGGAGGAACTTGCTGGACCTAGTAGCTCCCTTGCCGGGACTGCTGTGCTTCACTATCTTGTTGGTCATGGCGAACTCACCTAAGTAGTGACCTATCATCTCAGGAGTTATTGTGACCTCCACGAATTCTTTGCCGTTGTGAACAGCTATTTTCATCCCTACCATCTCGGGGAGAATGAGCATGTCCCTTCTGTGAGTTCTTATTACCTTATTTATACCGAGCTTCTTGTACTTTCTGATTTTCTCTAGAAGTTTTTTGTTCTCTGGAGAGAGGCCACGCTTAAGCGTTCTTCTCGCTCTGGCATTAAGGATTTCAGCCAGCTCACTGAGAGACATCTGCTGCAACTCCTCCAATGTGTAACCTCTGAGCCGGAACTCCTTTGTTGACACTTTTTAACCTCCGAGGGGTGATTGCCTCAAGAGCTACTTAAACATTTCACCCGCACGTTAGGAGCTCTTTTTAATAAGAGAAAAACGTAGGGAAAGAGCTTACCTGTTTCTAGAGGTTGCTGCTCTCTTCTTACCTCTTCCGGTCTTTCGGGCAGCTATGTGACCAACCTTCCTTCCAGGTGGTGCTCCTCTGGCAACGGTGGTAGGCCTTCCAGGCCTCCTGTGGGAACCACCGCCGTGTGGATGCGAGCAGGGGTTCATGGCCACGCCTCTGACGAGGGGCCATCTCTTAGGATGGATCCTCTCTCTGTAATATTTAGCTCCCGCCTTAAGGAAGGGCTTCTCTGGTCTTCCTCCTCCAGCGACGATGCCTATTGTGGCTCTACAACTGCTGGGCAATACTTTCTCTCTTCGGGATGGAAGTCTGAGAACGACCTTGTCTCCCTCATGGGCGAAAACCACTGCGTAAGTGCCGCTCCTCCTAGCTATCTTCCCACCATCCCCCTTCCTGATCTCCACGTTGCACACGAGAGTTCCGTCAGGTATTTTACCCAGAGGAAGCACGTTTCCCGTTCTTACCGATGCTTCTTCTCCTATTTCCACCGTCTGACCAACATGAACGCCTTCTGGTGGTAGGTAGACTGTCTCAGTCCCATCTTCGAGTTCGAGAAGAGCCAATGGAGTCCATCTACCTGGTTCATGTAGGAACTCTCGGATAACGCCTCTTAGGACTCCCTCTGAGGGAGGGGGGTACTTCACCGGAGCTATCTTCAGGTGATCTCTGGACCTGAACTGTACGCCCCCGCGACCCTTTCTCTGTACGAGTATACGCTTACCCAATTCAGGTCACCCCTCCTATCACGTTATGACCCCTAGCTTGGAAGCAATGTCACTCGCCTTAAACTCGGGTGCTAGTTTTACTATGGCTCTTTTTCTGCCCCTAGGAGTTATGTAGGTCCAAACCTTGACCACCTTCACCTCGAACGTCTTCTCCACTGACTGTTTTATGAGAGTCTTGTTTGCGGTTCTTCTAACCTCAAAAACGAGTTTGTTCTCTCTCTCCACCAGCCGCGCAGCTTTCTCACTTGAGATTATCTTTAAGATGACATCATAAGGATCCAACATCTAGATCCACCCCTAAGGCAGCTTCAACACATCAGGAAGTTCCTCCAAGGCCTTCTTAGTCCACACGGTCAGCCTTCCCGGAACCCCTCCGGGAGCCAGCTTGCTGACCGAGAGGTAGTGTATGGAGCACACATCAACCCCTGGTATGTTCCTAGCAGCTAACATAGCTGGGCAGCTCCTCTCAGCGAAGATGAGAAGAGGGCCCCTAGCCCTCTTCCTAACTCTCCCTCTCATTTTTCCTCTTCCAGCCCTTATCTTCTTAAACCTCCTCTTAGCCCTAAGAAGCTCGTCCTCGAGACCGAGTTCGATCAGGAAATTGTATATCTCTTTGGTCTTGCTGACCTGTGAGAGATCATCGACCACAACTATGGGAACTGCTTTAAGTCCGTTAAGACGGTGCCTCTGCGCGACCAATCTTATGTCAGCCGAGGCAGCTATTGCTGAGGCTATTCCCAGAGCTCTCTCCTTCTTGTTGACCCTCTCCAATATCACCTTGTCAGAGCGTGGGGCCTTCACCCTAACTCCCTTCACGGCTTGATTTACCCTGGCTCCTCTGGCTGCTGCTGAGTAACCGCGTCCCTTGACTCTCGGAACTCTAGCAACGCCATGGCCAGCACCCCAAGATTCTGCTGAAGTCCTGAGGCCGGCCAGCGGATCCCTTCCCTGCGGCTGTATCCTCGAGGTTAGATTGTAGAGGTACACCCTCCTTATCACATCTGGTCTGATCTCGAGCTCAAATACCTCGGGAAGCTCTACTTCTCCGACTACGGATCCATCAAGGTTGTAGACGGGCCTGATCAACGCCATTTCTCTTCACCCTACCCTGCCGACGGTGCTTATATATGATATCTTCGGTGCACCGAGCTCATACTTTGGGGGTCTTATGGCGTACCTCATCATCACGAACCTCTTCGGGGGACCCATCACCGAACCTGACACCAAGACGTAATCACATCTGACGAGACCATAGTTTGTGAACCCGCCCTTTGGATTTATATCGCTTAGGAGCTTCTTTGGCGAGCCGTCCTCTCCTATGTCAGCTAGACCTATCTTAAGGATCCTCTTGTTATATTCTGTTCTTTTGTGGAACCCCGTCTGGCCTGGCCTAGGGACCCTCCAAGTTATGTAGGGCGGATGTCTCGATCCTAGGCTACCAACCTTCCATCTCCCTTTCCCAGCTTTGTGCGGAAGAAGTTCCACTCCAAACCTCCTGACAACGCCTTCAAATCCCTTTCCTTTAGTTACGCCTGTTATATCTATGAATTGGCCCTCCTTGAACACATCAGAAACTCTAACAAGTGCACCCATTTTCTCTTCGATGAAATTAAGTCTCTCCTCTTGAGTTCCACCTATCAGAGGAATCTCGGTGAGTTCAGGTGTTTTCTTGCTGACACCCCCGGCCATGTACGGATGTGTGTGTACCAGGGCCCTGAGCTCTGCTATTTTGTCTAGGGATTCCTTGGCTATGGACAGGGCCTTATCCAAGTTGTCCACGCCATCCCCTACCGGGAACAGCCTGGAGAGGGGGCTGTCCTTTTCAACCCTTATCCCAGTGCTCATGGGAGCTAGGCCCTTAGGTGTGGATCTGTAGGCCCTGAAGCCAACTATCTTGACTGGAGGGGTTTCCACCACAGTGGAAGCTAGAGTTATCTCCTGTCCCGTCGTTAGTCTGCCGGGCCTATCGTCCACGAGTACAACATGAAGCATGCCCACCTTGTACCCAGGGAAGGCGACTAGGGTGGGTTTGTCTAAATCCAGCTTAGGGTAGGATCTGAACACTGCCTTCAAAGTTCTAGCTCTCTTCCTAGGTCTAAATTGCAGGGAACCATGTCGTCTTGGCATATGATTCACCTGAGCCTAAGGTTTCTACCTCCTGATGTCTCCGGCCCAACAGGGCATTTGGGCTTAGTGTTTTTTAAAGGTTTCCGAGATCCGGCGCGCGATCGAGAAGGCCTCAGGGCAGGTCAGTGAGCTCATGGGTTCACCCTCGTCGCCTGTCATCATCGGCCTCAAAATATCTGTGAAAGGAGCTATTTGTTCTTTATTAGTGCGGGTTGGAAGATGCTTGAGCTTAGTTAAAGAACAGAAGCGAACATATCGGCTATTCGGAGCTGTTCCGGCATCTTAGATTCAATGCTGAAGTTCTCTATCAGGCGGGCTACCTCGACCTTGTCCAAACCGACGAAGGAACAGTACAGAGGTCCGTGTTTCGTGTTGAACTCAACGAATTTCGGCTGAGAGAGGAAGTCCTTGATCTTATCCTCGCGGTCCATCTTGCTCAGGGCTCTCACCACGCGGTCCTCGCCGGGTGGGGTCTCTAAAAAGGAGATAACTGGGATACCGATCCTATCGTGGATCCTATCTATTCTGACGGTGTTAAACCCACCGAAGGTTGTGCCATGGAGAAAGAGCAGCCTCACCTCTCCGTTGAGGGAGAGAACCATGTCAACTATCTTGTCCTCAGCGTCGTCCCCGTCAACCTCTATCCTAGCTTTCAGGACCTTCTCTAAGATGAGTCCTCTGAACAGGATCCCGATCAGGGAGGTATACTCATCTATGCCCTTCACGAAGGGGGAGTCGTCCACGGCCAAGACTCTTGCCTGAGGCTTCACAGAGTCAAATTGCCCAGATAAGTTAATAGAGTTACTGTCTTAGGTTGTGATCGGTGTGAAGGAGGATGGGAAAGGTCGAGGAATTCCTGCGAAGTGAGTCGGAACGAAGGCCCCTCTTAGCGGTCCTAGTGGATCCCTTCTCTACGGATGAAAGAACCGCCGGCAAGGTCGCCCGCGAGTCTGAGGAAGGAGGTGCTGACCTCATCTTGGTGGGGGGATCTATAGGCGCTGGAGCGCGACTGGACGCCGTCGTATCCTCAATAAAGGAGGCCTCTTCCCTTCCGGTCATATTATTTCCAGGAAATGTGGACGGAGTTTCCCCGAAGGCAGATGCCATACTGTTCATGTCTCTTCTCAATTCCTCGAATCCGTACTGGATAATTCAGGCCCAAGCCCTGGCGGCACCCGTCATAAGGAGCATGAACCTTGAGCCCATACCAACCGCCTACTTAATCTTCGAACCCGGAGAGAGAAGTGCTGCCGGATGGGTGGGCTGGGTAAATCCAATACCTAGGAAGAAGTTTGAGATAGCTCTTGCCTATTCGATGGCCGCCGAGATGCTCGGAATTAGGTGGGCTTACCTAGAGGCTGGGAGCGGAGCTTCGGAACCAGTTCCCGTTGAAGCTGTCAAGGCGGTATCGGAGAGAACATCGCTGGGCGTTATAGTTGGAGGGGGAATAAGGTCGGGTCATGAGGCCAAGAAAAGAGGAGAAGCTGGAGCAAGAGTAATAGTTGTAGGAACGTGTATAGAGGAAAGCGGGAGGACCAAGGATAAGGTCCAAGAGATATCCTCCTCGCTCAGAGAGGTCAGCTTTAAAGGGTGAGCTTTAAATAGTGAAACCTCTCCTAGCTAAGAGAAGCCCCGTGGTGTAGTGGCCAAGCACGCCAGGCTCTGGACCTGGAGACCCCGGTTCGAATCCGGGCGGGGCTACTTCCCTTAGCCCAATTTTATCGTTTTCAAGGGTTCCTCAATTGGATATTTCGTTCATAGCTGATGAAATGCTCGGAAAGCTGGCTAAATGGCTCCGAATTATTGGAGTGAGTGTCCTCACGAATGAAGATGATGAGAACTTTGATGACAAGGCCCTCGAGCTCGCAAAGAAGACGGGGGCTGTTCTGCTCACAAGGGATGAAGATCTTTATAGAAGAGCCGTTAAGAGAGGAGTTAGAGCCGAGTTCGTCCCGGAAGATCTTGATGAGGCCCTGATCTATCTCTCCAGAAAGTACGGGATTGATCTAAGGATAGATCTGAACAGAACCAGATGTCCTCTCTGTAACGCCCCACTGCGTGTGGTGGATACTCATGAGCTCAGTCCTCAAGACGTTCCCGAGGGAGTTCTCAGATCTTATAAGTTCGTGCTGGTTTGTGATCGATGCGGAAAATGTTACTGGACGGGGCGCCACTACAGATCGATGCTGATCAGGCTAAAGAAGTTGAGGGGGCTCGCAAGCGGCTCAGCCAATTCTTGACACGTACCTGCTCCCGGCGATATAAAACCTCCAAGGTTTGAGAGCATATTCCCCGGCATAATCGACGCCTATTCTCCTCGTGCTCACTATTTTATCAGGAATCTCACCTGGATCTATTATGTATAGCCTATCTCCGGTCAGATCCTCTCCATTGAGCCTCACAGATATGCCCATCGCCTTCGTCAATTTACCTGGACCGTTGCACAACTTATACAGGGATTTGTCGTCCAGCTCAATGCCTCTCCTGCGGACCATCAGCTCGACACCCTCAAGTGGTTCAACGGCCCTTATGAGAACTGCCATAGGAACATCCCGAGGACCGGCGACCACGTTGAGGAGATGATGAATTCCATAGTTCAGGTAGATGTAGGCATGCCCCCCCTCGAGGTACATGACCTCGTTCCTCCTAGTCCTCTTACCGCCATACGCGTGGGATGCCTTGTCGTGGATCCCCATGTAAGCTTCGGTCTCAACTATGAGACCTGAAGTAACTCCCTCCGGAGAGCGGTGAACCAGAACCTTCCCCAGCAGCCTTCTGGCCAGGGTAACCGCATCAACTAGGTAGAAGTCCCTAGAGAGTTTTCTTCCTGTGACCATTAGAACACCCGCTTCAAATAGGAAAGACGCCGGGGGTGGGATTTGAACCCACGCGGCCGCACAGGCCATCGGATCTCGAGTCCGACCCCCTACCTCGCCGAGCCCGGTACCCTCTGGCTAGGGCACCCCGGCATCCAAGATTCAAGATGAAGAAGGAGTTTATTTAAAATTGGCCCGCTGGGAACTCCGGAGAAGGTATGCCAGTCTTCGGAACGGCGGGTATCAGGGGACTGTACGGGAGAGATGTAAATCCTAAGTTCTCCATGGTGCTCTCCTACCTCTTCTCTAAGATGTCAGAGGATTTCTGGTCCTCGAAGGCCGTTTCACTGGGGTGGGATTGTCGAGTAACTAGTTACGTCTTGGCCGAAGCTTCAGCGTCGGGAGCTGGGCAGAGGATCAACGTGACCATCCTTGGAATGGTCCCTTATCCCGTTCTGGCCAAGTACTGTGAGCAGACGAGGAGCCCTGGGATATACATAACAGCCTCGCACAACCCCCCCGAATACAACGGGATGAAGTTCTTCAGACCAGACGGAATGGAGCTTACCTCTGACGAGCAGGATCATTTAGAGGAAATGTTGAGCAAGTTCTCAGACATGCGAGACGGATCCGCTCACGAGCTCAGGTACGATGAGTTCGTCCTCCCTTACCTGGAGATGTTAGGGGAGGAGAAAGTTAAGATAGAGGATCTGAAAGTTGTGTGTGATCCTGCCAATGGAGCTGTATCCTATGTAGGCCCTTCAGCCCTTAATCAGTTTGGATGTGAGGTTCTCTCAATAAACTCGCAAATAGATGGCTTTTTTCCGGGACGAAGCCCAGAACCGACCGAAGACAACCTTGTCAGTCTCTCCAGAACCGTGGTACGGACAAAAGCAGATGTCGGTATAGCCTGGGATGGGGATGGGGACAGGTTCGCTGTCGTGGATGAGAAGGGGGTCTTCGTACCGCAGTACAAGGTTTCAGCTGCGATAGCCCTCCTCCTGAAGGCTAAGCGGGTGATAACCTCTGTGGATATGAGCAACGGTCTCGAGGATGTCATTGATGGGGAAGTGATCAGATGGAGGCTTGGAGATCTCCATACGGCCTACCTCAGATCAGGTAGTCGTGCTGACCTAGTGACCGAACCTTGGAAGATCATGGATCCCAAATGGGGTCCCTTCTTCGACGGAATAAGGGGGTCTCTCCTGTTTCTAACAGCCGTTAGCGAGTGGGGATCTCTGAGAAATCTTATGTCGAGCATACCAGATTATAAACAGCTCAGAATGAGCTTCTACTGCGATAGGGATAAGCAGGACCGTCTATATGACAAGATTATTGATGTACTTAGAGAAGAGCTCGGCAGACCTGATGATGAGAGCCTTTTAGATGGAGTTAAGCTGTTTTATGGATCTTCATGGGTGCTTGTGAGGAAGAGCGGTACCGAGCCTAAGATCAGGATCTACGCCGAGTCTAAATCCGACGAGTGGATTTGCCTAGTTAGGAGGATAGCGCATAAGGTCGCAGGTTCCGCGACCTCCTAAGCTTCTGACTCGGTGGAGTGGACCCCAGCTCGAGGGTTTTATTAGTCAGTGCGGGAGGGTGGGGTGGGGATCGCAATACGGAGCGAGAGGGAGATATTAGAAATCCTGCTCGACGCTGGTCTTAACGTAACTCCGAATGCTCTCAATGAGCTGAAAAAAAGGAATCCCGACGAGATACAGGAGATAATATCGAGGATATCTTCTCAACACCAAGAAGTTGCTGTAATAACTCTGGATCTCTTAGCTCCGGAGGTTCGCCGGGAGGAGTCGTTTGACAAGCTTGAGGAGGTGCGGTGCGAGGTAATCTTTGAGGCACGCGCTGAGAGAGTTGAGGGTAAACCAGAAGATTTCCTGAGATACATGAGGAGTAGATTCGACAAGCTGGCATCCATATTGCAGAGGAGGATTGGTCACGAGACTCCAAAGATCATATCCGTGAGGAGGATGAGGCCGAGAGAGACCGTGGATATCATAGGAATGGTCAGGGAGAAAAGGAGCACGAGAAGTGGGGGCTGCGTTCTGGTTCTGGAAGATGTATCTGGAACCGTGCCCTGCTTCGTTGACGCTAAAAACAGGCAGTTGGTCTCCAAGTTGGACAGAGTTGTTATGGACTCGGTCGTATGGGTTCGCGGAAGTGTGACAAACAACGGAGGGATTAGCGTCAAGAACATCATTCTGCCAGATATTAACGGGAGAGAGCGCAGGGGTACGGATGTCAGGATCGTGTTTATAAGCGATGTACACGTGGGGAGTAAGTACTTCCTGGAGGATTCGTTCCTTTCCTTCATCGAATGGCTAAACAGCGAGAGTGGCGCCAAGTACCTAGTGCTTTGTGGGGATCTAGTAGACGGAGTCGGAATCTACCCGGATCAGGAGGAGGAGCTAGAATTGAGAAGCCTCGGAGAGCAGTTCAAGAAGGCATCTGAGCTCCTGTCCAAGATTTCGGACAATATAGAGATGATATACATACCTGGCAATCACGAACCCGTGCGCCAAGCTGAGCCACAACCACCCATCGGCGGAGAGTTCTTAGAGATCCTGAAAAGGAGCGGAAGAAGGATAAGAACGTCCACGAACCCCTGCATGATAAGCGTTGGTGGGGTCAAGATACTTCTGTATCATGGGAGGAGCTTGAACAGCATATTTAAGTACGTGCCCGGCCTCCAGCCGGTAACCCCACAGACAATGGTTGAAGCAATGAGAACCCTTCTTCAGCTGAGACACCTTGCCCCCATCTACGGAGAGATGCCCATAGCTCCCGAGAGAGAGGACAAGTTGGTGATAGAGGAGGTTCCCGATGTCGTATGCATGGGCCACGTCCACGTTTATGGGGTAGGAGAGCATCATGGAGTTAAGATCATTAACCCAGGAACCTTCCAAGACGAAACTCCTTACATAGAGAAGATGGGAATAAAGGTCACTCCGGGGACAGCTGTTCTGATGGATCTTTCCAACATGAAGACTGAGTTGAAGAGATTTTCCTGAAATCTTAAAAAAGGTTAAGGAAGTTACGTAAATCCCATGTTGGCAAATATCTGATACATCTCAGTCGGTTCGAGGACGAGCCCATCTACAACCTTGGTGTTACCCCTAGATCCGCCGTAACTCATTCTTATACTGAGGAGTCCCTGCTCATCAAGCTCTCTCAGTATTCCGCTGACCCTCCTAAGAGTTAGAGGCCTGACGTAATAGTCTCTTGCCAATCTTTTATACTGATAGTAAATCTTTCCGGTTCCAGGCCTTTCCTCATTTCTAAGGAGGAGTTTCGTGGCTGCGAGAAGAACAAGTCTGTGGTGCAGGGGGAGGGACCTTATGGTTATTATAACCTCCTCCTCATCGACGCTCTTAAAAGCCTTCTCCACTATCTCAGTCGTTATCTTATCCAAACCTTCCCTCTCAGCCAACTCAGCAGCCATTCGAAGAACATCTATAGCTCTTCTCGCGTCCCCACTTTCGCTGGCTACTCTAGCTGCTATGAGGCTTATCGCACCGTCATCCCAAGAGGACTCATAGAGGCCTTCCTTAGCACGCTGGAGAAGTATGGCGTGGAGCTGATGGGCTCTGTAGGGATAGAAGTACATCCTTTCTGGGCTGAAGCTGCTCAGTGTGCGAGGATCGAGCTTCTCCAAAAAGTTCGGAGTGTTGGATATACCAACTATCACTATGCCGGGATCTTCATAACCGACTTCGTCGTTAAGTCTTGAGAGTGAGTAAATAAGCCTGTCCCCATCTCTTTTGACTAGGAGATCAACTTCATCCAGTACTAGCACCAACCATTGACGAGCATGTTTAAAGGCCGCAAGAAAGTTGTTATAAAGCTCGTCGTAAGGATAGCCGCTTGGAGGAACCAAGATCCCATATTCCCTATTAAGGGCGTACATCACCCTGTAAGCGGTGTTCGACCTAGAACAGTTTAGATAGACGTATCTCACCGGTGCAGAGGGAAACCTCTCAGACAGATCTGCTATTACCCTCTTCGCTACAGCAGTTTTACCTGTTCCCGGCTTACCCAAAAAGACAATGTTCAGAGATGGTTCGTTGTTTATAACTGGAAGAAGGAGATTTGTGAACTTCTCAACTTCACCCTGTCTACCGGGGAGCTCTTTGGGTATATAGGAGTCACGTAGTATTCTTCTATCCCTTATTATCCGGCACCGATAGTCGCATCGTATGTCTGCGTAGCCCTCCAAGAAAAAACCACCTCCGCTGGAAGAGAAACTTACACGAGTATTTCTGGGAGAAGCCGGATAAAAACATGCTTAATATTTAAATGTGGGCGAAAACGCAAGAGATAGCGGCTTAAGGTTTCTAAAACCGCCTGACTTTATCGCGAGACTTCACTTGCAACACCCTTGTTTCCACTCCGTCAACTCCGCAGAGGGTGAGAGAGAGGGCCATTTCCACTCCATCAGCTCCACAGGAGGACTACGAAGCTCTAGGCGGAGAAGTAAGTATATACTTTCCACTCCACTTCCTAGATAAGCGTGGAGATGATGGAGTGGAAACAGGGGTGTATGTGTGAGTAGGCCAAGAGACCTGCTGCCACTATGAGCACACATACATAGAGAATGAGTGCTATATCGTTGAAAGATATGCTATATTTGACGTAAATAGTTCTTCTTTTCACGGCACCAAAGGCCTTAGTTTCCAGCGCCTCACCCAGCTGCTGACTTCTCCTGATGGCCAAGACTATCATGGGTACCATCAAAGGAACAAGACTCTTCATTTTCTCTAAGAAACTACCCTCTCCCACCTTAACTCCCCTGCTCTGCTGAGCAGCTATTATATTCTCGACATCTCGAGCAAGAACAGGTATGAACCTCAGAGCTATCACTAGGGAAAAAGTGATGTAGTATGGCACCCTCATCATCGAGAGTAGGTCACCAACTTCCATAGGCGTGGTAGACGCTACAAAAATTGAGGAAGCCACTATCATGTTCATCAGCCTGAGGCCCATGGAGAGGCTGAAATCCAAATCCTTCGTGAACAAGTAGTTAAGCCCAACTATGAACACAAAGAACAAAAGGGATCCACGGATCGTATCCATGAGTCTTTTCCCCATTCTTCCGACGATTACCAGAGGTATCTCACTGGCTAAAATGAATATCTGAAGGACTACCGATGAGCTAATTAGCGGTGCTGATATTAGGACAACAAATAAGATGAGTTTAGTCAGAGGATGGGCCTGAGAGATCGGATTCTTCCTCTTAGAAGTTTCAAAACCTCTCAAGACCTTGGTCACGTCTATCAAGCAAGGCACCTCCTTATCTCGTCGGCGAGCTCCTCTTCTCTGTACTTGAACTCGATCCCTAGCGCTCTAGCTATTATTGATGAAGCCGGAGGAACTAAACCACTTTCAGCAAGGAGGTTAAGATCTCCGAGGATGTTTGGTCCCCCATCAGCCGCAATGTTTCCCTTTTTGATGACTATCACTCGGTCGGGATTCAACTGCAGTATCCATTCCAGATCATGGGAGACGACGATGATGCCCTTTCCCTCCTTCCTGAGCGATTTCAAAATTTCTGAGATCCTCCTTCTGGAGGCTAGATCTTGTCCTACGGTAGGCTCATCCAGGGCTATATAGTCCGTATTCATGGCTAAGACGCAGGCTATTGAGAGCCTCTTCATTTCTCCACCGCTGAGACTCCAAGGGGAGACCTCCTTGAGATCAACCAATCCCGTCTCCTTTAGGGCCTTCTCACATAGTTCCTCCCAGTTGGGGAGCTTCAGGTTTTTAGGGCCAAAAGAGACTTCCTCCCAGACACTATCAGCGAACAGCATGTGCTCAGGATTCTGAAATACAAGACCCACCTTCCTGGAGAGCTCCGCGACGCTGTGCTCCCTGGTATCCATCCCGTCTATCAACACCCTTCCCTTCAATTCTCCCTCATAGAAATGAGGTATCAACCCGTTCAGAAGCCTTAAGAGGGTCGATTTGCCGGCACCATTTCTCCCGACAATAGCAGTGATCTCATATCTCTTTATATTCAGGTTGATGTTTTTCAGTGCGTAGTGTGAAGACCCTCTGTACCTAAAACTGACCTTCTTCATCTCAATCAAGCGCGGCACCTCATCATGTGGACAAACTCTTTAACGGTAAGGGGAGGCTCATCTCGTACCGGAATTCTGTCCTTGAGAAGTCTGTAAATCCTGACGGAGGCCGGCTCGTTCACGTCGTATCTGGATGGGTCTGATTTGAACACCTCCCTCGGGGGACCGTCCAGCACGACCCTTCCGTCGCTGAGAATAACAACTCTGTCCGCTAGGGGGACAAAGAGATCCAGTCGGTGCTCCGCTATGATGATCGTTTTTCCGGATTCATTCAATCTCTTCACCAGACCAGCTATCCTGGCGGCGTTTATCTGGTCAAGTTCGCTAGTAGGCTCATCCAGGGCTATGACGTCGGGATCCATGGCTAGTATGGAGCCTATGGCCACAAGCTGTTTTTCACCACCGCTGAGCTCATCTGTGAACCTGTCTACCAAGTTCTGCATTCTCAACCATTCGATGACTTCTTTGACCCTTCTTTCTATTTCTTCTGGATCAACTCCAAGATTTTCCAGTCCAAATGAAAGTTCTCGCTCCACTTTAAGCGTGACTATTTGGTTATCAGGATTCTGAAATACAAGACCCACCTTCCTGGAGAGCTCCGCGACGCTGTGCTCCCT
>CAZGKA010000117.1:0-7802 GCA_964525965.1 uncultured Nitrososphaerota archaeon | reverse complement strand
TAGCTCTATGGAGTACTCGTCCGGAGGACCTGGTTCGAAGTTCGGGGATGCCAGCGGAAGAAGCTCCACGTTCGAGACAAAAACGCACTTATCTGGAGTATCGGGAAACGGCTCGCCCACGTCCAAGCTTATACCCACGAGGACTTTAGTTTTTCCGAGAGATAGCCAGGCTTCACCATAAGATTTAGTAAAAGTACCTTTTTCAACAGATATTTCCCTCATCTCAAGCAGGTCTCGCCCATCTATACGCTTTCCAGCTTGAAGTATCCCAAGAACATATTCTCTGAGGAGAACCGAACCTATTTCATCTCTCTCCTCTGACACAGAAACCTCCTCCCTTATCCCACGCTTAGTGCCCTTCTCTCTATCATGACGTAGGGCCTCCGCAGAGCTTCTTTCTGAAGCTCGTAAACCATCTCGCAGCAAGCCATGCCAAGCCTTAGGCATTCATTAAACTGTTCAACCGTGAGTGGGCCGTCTGCTTGGAGGAGAGTTATCTTTCTGTCCTCGAAGAGGACGGCCATGGGCATATCGACGTCTCCCCACATGTCTTCGTCGTGGTTGGGATCCACGATTAAGAAGTCTCCAACACGTCCCACGGAACATCCGGCTACCAGCCCCCTCATGGCTATCCCGGCATCTGCCAAAGCCAGGGATGCAGCGGTGACACCAGCAACCCTAGTACCTGCATCGGAGCGTAAAACCTCAACAAAGACATCTATCGCTGATCCAGGATATCTCTCTATGAATATAGCTGGAAGAAGGGCCGTTCTTATAACCTTCGATAGCTCCACACTTCTCCTGTCCGGTCCTGGTCTCTTCCTCTCAGGAGTTGAGAATGGAGCCATGTTGTACCTCAGCCTCAGTAAGGCTCTGTCTGGGAGAAGCATGTGTTTGGGATGAACTTCCCTAGGTCCAAAGACAGCGGCCAGTATCCTGTTGCCACCCCACTCCACCAGAGCGGAACCATCAGCTCTCTCGAGAATTCCAACCTCCATCCTTATCGGTCTCAGATCTAAGGGCTTTCTACCATCCGTTCTGGTTCCATCTTCCGTTATTAAAACATCGGGCTTCTTCTCCACATATATCGGCAAGGTCAACTACCTCCGGACATCTCATCATCCAAAAGGCGGGATATCCTGTCGCTCAACCCCGCCACATGGGACTCCTCCTGTATCTTGTTCAGCGCCTTCTTGATGGCTAGGAGGCTCTTTAAACTCTGAGGGTTGACGAGAACATATCCATTTTGTGCTACTATTATCTCGCTGTGACTCTTGGACGACAGGAGGTTTACCATGGACCCTCTCTTTCCTATTATCCGAGGAATTTTGGCTGAGTTCACTTTGATCAGTATGCCTTTTGTTATCTTACCCAGCCCTTCAGCATCTATCGTCAGGAGAGGACTGGACAGGTTGTCGAAGGATTTTATTTTTGCCAAGACCACATCACCCACCCTGAGATCGTACTTGTTCCCCGCGTGATACCGTCTATTTCCTCTCGGAATCAAAATTATTCCAGGCATAGGGGCGTTTATGTCCACGAGAATCGTCGTCCCGGTTATCCTGGTCACCTTGCCCAAGACTATGTCGTTGGGCCGAGGGATGTAGGAGGACGAGAGAGGTATCACATCTATTTTTTCGTTTTGAATGGAGACCAGTCCTATTACGGCCGATCTCACGGCACCACCTTCATCGACAAAGACGTTTTCTCCAGGCTTCATCCCCCTAGCCAACTTCTGTCCAGGAAGCACGAGCTCCCTTTCCTTGACGTAAATCTCTGCGATGGTTCTCCTGCTCATGGATTCTCCACCCTGCCTCCAACAGCCCCTACCTTTTCCAGTATGTATGGTTGAGCACCGATCGGAATCTCGACCTCAAACCTGACCTCCGATCCGTCATCTGACCACCTTTCTGAGAGGACTTTTCCTTGGCCATGCAGGAAGTTTCTTATCTGGGACCAGTGGGCGGAGGGTATCACCACCCTTACCTTAACGTGAGAGGATTTTAACGGAAGAACCCTTCTTAAAGCCTCGATAACGTCTTTTATCTGGCGCTCTGGCTCTCTATATGGGTCTATCTTAACTTTAGCTTGTTTTATCGCTTTCTTTATCCTCTGAATGGAATGGGGGGCATTTGTCTGAGGATCTACAAAGTTTTTGTGAATGTAGTTAACTATCCAGTTGAGCTTCTGCTCCTGGAGCTTCTTTCTCTGCTCGGCAGTTATCTGAACCTCTCCCTCCCTGAGTATTATCTCAGCAACTTTGATGGGATCCTCCGTACCAAATGCGGCCCTCATCTCCTCTCTTGAGGCTATGTTGCCTCTCCTAGCATCTGTGAATACCTCGTCTACCACCAGCAGGTCAGATATCGGAATTTTCTTTCCCTCCAGAAATTCATAGGTCTTCTTCGGCCTGACCAAGATCTCGAACTTTTTACCACCCTTCTCTAACCTGGCGATTATCGATTCAGACATCAGGACCTCCCTTCCTCCTCAGTAGATCCTTCCGATTCAGTCCTTTCCTCTCCGGAGGGAACTCTACCTAGGAGATCTTTTATCTCCTCTATAGATAGAAATTTGAACTCCCTGTCTTTAACAGTTATTACTGCTATTTCAAGAAGGTTCGGCGTTAACTCCTCTTCTTGAGCTTTTGTAATTGCCTTGAGAGCAAGAATTATAGCCTCCTCAAGGGAGAAGTCCGGGTTATATTCTTCACGTAGTATATCGTTCACCTTGTCTGAGTTCATACCAGCGGCGTAGGCTTCATAACTATAGAAAGCCCCTCCAGGATGAGTTATGTAGAGTTCGGGCTGTTCATCAACTCCTCCAAAGATCATCATCACCCCAAAGGGCCTAAGTCCGGCATATTGTGTGTACTGCTGCTTGAAGAGGGCTATCTTTCTGGCCAAATTCTTGACGGTTATTGGTTCGCCGTATATCAGTTTGTTGTACTGAGATTCCACTCGACTTCTGTCTATAAGAACTAGACCGTCCCCCACGAGGCCAGCAGCTATGGCCCCTATGTGCTTATCTATGCGATGGATCTTAGCGGGTGGCTCGGCCAGCGGCGACATGTGCTTTTTGACAGCTATTAGGGCCACCCCCTCCTTAGATTTTATCCCCACCGCTAAAGTTGCCCTCTTTGTGGCGGCTAGTGCATATTCAACCTGAAGAAGGCGGCCATCGGGACTGAACACAGTTATAGCCCGATCATAACCCCTTGATAGCTGTGGAAACATCAAGCATCCTCCTCCTCATAAGCAACAAAGCCAACTATTTAAGTTAAGTTGGGGGTGATATAATAAGCCAACCTTGCCAAGAAAAAGCTTCGTTAGAGGCCGAGAGATCGGGGGTCCAGACCGAGAGTCCTCAGCTCTTTCCTTATCTTCTTAAGAGTTCCCGATATCCTTAATATGCGAAATGATCCACCTTCCGATAATTGAGATACGGCTAGGACCAGCGACAGGATGGCGTGGCTTAGAGCTCGATTAGTGGTCTTCATGACACCATAGGAGCCGTTGAAAGCTAACATCTTTGCTGAAACATGAGGCTCTCCCACCAAGCCGAAGAGCCTCAATATCGATGCCGGCAAATTTATCCTCTCTACGGGAGGATCGATCGTGAAGAGGACGTATCTTTCTCTCTCCTTGAGGTTTATGGGTATCTTAGGCCTCATGGACACCAACCCTCCTGTTCAAGATGAACAGAGGATTCGTTGTGATGGAATGAAGCCAGAAATCCTCCGACCTTCCAAAAAGCGCTTTACCGAGATGCACTATCGTAGTTTTATCTAGAAACATATGTCTGAGCTTGAGATCGAAAAGCACAACCGGAACCCCTCTCCTAGAAGCCATATCTATCTCTTTCCTGAGACTCCTCGTAACAGCCCTCGAGGCTCCGCCATCCAACGTTTCAAAAACCTCTCTGATTGAAATTCCCACAGCTCCCCCCCGTTCTCGTAGAAAAGAGGCGCAAACATCATCGAAGATAATTTGTTTTGATGGAAGGATCTCTACAACCGATACCAACTTGGATTTACAGGCCTCTCTGCACTGTTGAAGGTTATTAGGCCTCGCTAATGTCAGATCCACCTTACTTCTAAGGTTGAAGACTTTTTTCCGCCACCCAGGAGCAATACTGCTCACCAGAACCTTGATCAGGCGCACTTCCTTACGCCTGTCTTCTTTAAACCTGCGAAATTCTCTAATATCGTCTTCTCCCGTGACGACTATTCCCAGAGTGGTTAACCCAACCTCTAAAGCCCTCTCAATGTGCTGCTTGGTCAGCGAGTTTACGAGAAGGAATTTTATGTCAACGATCCCGTTCATCCGAGAATCTCCTTTTCTCTATCTCTTCAACTATAAGAGTGATAACATCCCTCCCTCCTCTGGACCTAAAGTAAGCTATTATTTTCACCTGGCCTCCGGGGTTGTGCCTGTAGAGCTCAACAGATCCACGAACCAAGCTCTGCTTATCTACACGGAGGAACAGTTTTGATCCCTCTATGAACTTCTCTGGTTCTCTGATCACCTCATCCAAGTCCCTTCCTAAACGTCTCAAGATGTTCGTCAGGACCTCGTCGGCCAGTCTACCCTCTAGGAGAAATCGGTATATGTGCACGGAGTAGCCGTGCTCAGATAGAAATTTCTCTAGAGATAAAGACCTCTCAAGAGTTTGAAAATCTAGGGATGTCAGCTCCTCGGCAATCCTTCTGGGAACATCCGGCTTTTCGGTCGGGTAGATAAAAAATTCAAAACTCAGTTTCGAGACTCTCAAGATCTACTCCTTCTCCTCTTCCTCTTAAATCTCTTCACAATCGGTGGTATGCCTCTGAACTTTCTGAGGCCCCTAGCTTTCTTTCCGGCGCTTGTCAAGCCTCTGAAGACCCTTCTCTTGTTGGCAGGGTTTAGGATCCAGTTGTAATGAGGATCCTTCTTTATGGCCGGATGGTGGGGATCTATCATTATAACCTCGTACCAGTAGTACTTGCCATCCTCCGCCACGTAGTACGAGTTGAGAACTTCCAGGTTCGGGAACTTCCTAGCTGCCCTTTCTTCGGCGATCCACCTTATGTTCTTCCCAGGTGTGAGCTTGAGAACACCCATTCCAGCCGGCTTCCTTCCAGAGCGAGGTCGGGGCTTGCGTCTACCTCCCTTCCTGACCCTCACCCTGACTATAACGAAGCCCTGCTTGGCCTTGTATCCAAGTGACCTGGCCCTGTCAGGTCTTGTAGGCTTTTCCACCCGGACAACTGCCGGCTGTCTTCTCCATTCAACTAGCCTCTCCCTCCAAAGCCTTACAAGGTCCTCGTTTTTCTTTCTGGATCTCCATAGGTAGATCTCGTAGTACCTTGCGGCTGCTGGCACAAGCTTCACCTGCCAACCCAAGATGTCGAGATGCTTTTAAAAGGTTTCCACCATGAGAGTACTCGTCGATTTCTCCGAAAGAAGGGTGAGCCGTTTGCTCATAGGCATCGTCGGGAAAACCAATGTTGGAAAGAGCACGTTCTTCTCGGCTGCCACCATGGCCGAGGTCAGCATAGAGGACAGGCCTTTTGTCACCATAGAGGCAAATGAGGGCGTGGGGTACGTCAGGGTGAAGTCCGTGTGTTCTGAGTTCGGACTGAGGTGCAATCCTAGACATGGATGGTGCACTGGAATCCACAGATTCGTTCCGGTCAAGCTTCTGGATGTCGCCGGTCTGGTTCCAGGAGCCCATGAAGGAAGAGGTCTGGGAAACAGATTTTTGGATGATCTGAGGAGAAGCTCCGTCAACATAATTGTTGTAGATGCTTCGGGATCGACTGATAGCGAAGGGAGGAGGGTACGCCCCGGAACTCATGATCCGCTGGAGGACATATCCATCGTCAAGGAGGAATTCACCTTCTGGATGGTGGATGTTCTGAAGAGAAACCTGGATAAGTTCTACAGAAAGATCTTCTCAGGGACAAAGCCAGAGAGGATACTGTCAGATATTCTTTCTGGTTTAGAAATAAGGGAGAGCGACATCAGATCCTGCCTCAACGAACTGGGGATAGATCCCAGAAAGCTAGTTGTGGAGAGGGAAGAGGAGAAGATATTCGAGTTTGTAGAGCTTCTGATCAGGAAAGCTAAGCCGTTCGTTGTAGCCGCAAATAAGGTGGACGTTCCGGAGGCCGAGGACAACCTGAGAAGGATGAGAGAGTCCATTGAAGATCCCGTCATGCCAGTATCTGCGGAGGCCGAGCTCATACTGAAAAAAGCAGCTAAGATAGGACTCATACATTACGAGCCTGGATCATCTGATTTCCATATTTTAGATGAAGGAAAACTCAAGGAAAGCCAGAAGAAGGTACTGGAGCTTATAAGAGAGAGAGTTCTCAAGAAATATGGATCTACCGGGGTTCAAAAAGCTCTAGAATGTGCAGTTTTCGATGTAGGGAGGAACATCGTCGTATTTCCGGTAGAAAACGAGACCAGGCTGTGCGATAAAGATGGACGAATCCTCCCTGATGCCTTTATACTCCCAGAAGGATCTACAGTTCTGGATCTCGCTAGGAAAGTTCACTCTGAGATTGCTGAGAGATCCATATGTGGTATCGATGTTAGGACTAAAAGCAGGGTGGGTATGGATCAAAAACTAAAGCATAGGGATATTATCAAGATAGTAACAAGGAGGGGTTAGGCCTCCTGAATGGGGGGCTCCTCAGCTTCGGGCTCTTCTTTTTCTAATGAAGGTGTCGCCTCGCCAAACCTCAGAACAACTATTTTTCTGGGCTCTATATTCTTAATCGGGGCTATCTTCGTCGATAGCTGCCTTATCGATTCGGAGAAATTGACCGGCTCATTAAATATGGAGGACTTGACGATCTCCTCCAGCGTGAGCTGGGGTATCTGTTCGCTTAAATACTCGACGACCCTGGCTCTTATGGCCCTCTCCTGGCTATGTCTGACCCTTACACTAGTTATTATTATATAGAATACTCTCACATGGTGACCGTCCTTAGTAGTTCCCTCGACCATGATGTCGACTCTGCTCGTCCTCCTCTGGACTATGGACCTTAAGTAGTCCCTGTTGAGCATCTCCTTTATGAAGCGAGCGTAGGCTTTGGATCCATCCACCCTGAATATCCTGAACCAAAGTTTGTACTTCTCATGCATAAAGTCGCCGGTTATGTCCCTGACGACGACCTCCACGTTCCTGCCTATGACGAGCTCTGGATCAGATGCAGGGGTCTCACCTATCCACTTACCGGGAAAGACGTCAACGGCATACACTTGATACCAAGTCTTGGACTTTCTAGCTGCTCTTCTCCGAGGCAAGCCTCACATCCTCCTCCTTCTAGTGAATCGGTAAAAAGACCATAGATTCACGTAATTAAAATTTTCCCTGATACTGCCGGAGGACCTGAAAGCCCTAAAAATTTATGTAAATTCGTAGTGCGGAGGAGGGCTTGGTGCCTTTTAGCTGGAGGAGGAGTTCCGGTTAAAGAGGACAGAAAAGATCTGGGCAACTGTTAATTACCTGAATCAATTCTAGAGGGATTCACAGGAGACTGATCGCTAAAGGTTAAAAATACTCAATGCAAACACGTCCCGAGCTGAGGAAATGAGCGTTGAGCTTCTGAACGTCTCCTTCCAGTATTCGAAAAGAAAAGAGCTCGCTTTAGCTGACGTCAACCTGAAGATAAAGAGAGGAGAGTTCGTTCTCATTTTAGGAAGAAGTGGGAGCGGCAAATCGACCCTCTTAAGGCTTCTGAACGGGTTGATACCTCATTTCTATGAGGGAGAATTGAAGGGAAGGGTGTTGATAGACGGGATGGATAC
>CAZGKA010000116.1:0-15752 GCA_964525965.1 uncultured Nitrososphaerota archaeon | reverse complement strand
AAAGGGGACAACAGGAAAGAGAACCGTCCCAGCAACGCGGGAAACTTGGTGCTGAGGTTCGATCCCGATGAAGTCGATCGGCTCAACCTTCGCAATGTGGATCACGGAGAGGACAGTCCTCCAAGCTATCGCTCCTCCAGGGACGCTAGCGTGACCGTGGTGAACTTTCCCAGGGGTGTCCCGATAGCCTACGTTCCCCCTCAGGGGGAGATAAGGGACGTCGACCTGTACAGCTCTGTGGTGTGGTCTGTGCTCAACGGCAAGAAACCTCCTCTGAGAATTGAGCCAGGTGACGTGAGGATCAGGGTCAGAAGGGCAAGAGCTCCAACTTTATGGGTTCTTCTCCTCGATTCGAGTGGCAGCATGGCGATAAGGAGGAGGATAAGCGTAGCGAAGGGAATAGCAGAGAGGCTCATAGAACAGGGCTACGTGAAGAAGTCCAAGATGGCCCTGGTGGTCATAAGGGGGAAAAGCGCTGAGGTGATCGTCCCACCGACCAGGAACTACATGAGGGTCCTCGAGGAGATAGAAAAGGTGCCCACGGGAGGAAGAACTCCGCTGAGCTCAGGACTTCACAATCTCCTCGTCATGGCCGATAGAGAGAGGATGAAGGACAGATCGGTGAGGGTCAGGGCCTTTCTCATAACCGACGGGAGGGCTAACGTCCCGCTGTTCGGTAGGAGCGTAAAGGAGGAGATAGTGAGGCTGGGGGAGCTGATAAGGAGGAAAGGAATAGAGCTGAACATCTACGATACGTCTACCGGGATCAATCCGGGCGTTTCGTACATACCTCTGATGGAGGAGGTCTCGGGCGCCAAGATCTATAGTTTTTAATCGCCTAGTGGAAGATGGGTCAGCATGAGGCCCGAGGGGACAGGCTTCGGATACATTGTCATAGACGGCGTGAGGTACGATCACGATGTGATCCTGTTCGACAAGGTTCAGAGGAGAAGGAAGGAGCTCTCCGCAGATCTGAAGAAGAAGTATGGGCATACCCCACTGACTGGGAGGGAGATAACTGAGTACTTCGGGAAGAAAAAGCCAGAGGTTCTGGTAATAGGTACTGGGCAATATGGAGTCCTCCCTCTGGTCGAGGTTGAGGAGACGGCCTCCAAACTCGGCATTTCCGTGATCAAGGCTAGGGCCCCGGAGGCCATAGAGATCTATAACAGGTTGAAGGACGAGGGAAGGAGGGTCGCGGCCATCTTTCACGTGACCTGCTGACAACCCCCGCCTCATGTGGGAAAACATGCGATAAGAGATCACAACAGGGAGACCATCAGGCCGGATACGACGACGGCAGCACCGCATATGCTTCTCAAATCAGGACTTCTCCCGGACATCCATGAGAAAACCTGGACCGTCAGGGGGCTTAGAGCTGTGCAGAGCACGGGGAACGTTATTCCAATGCTCTGTATAGCTAAGAAGTACAGGAACACCCCCAGGCCGACCCCGAGTGCTCCTCCCACGAAACCGCTCAAGGCCCCTCTCCTGGAGATCCTGCGTTTGGAGAACGGAATGAACAGCGAGAACATAACGGATAGGAAGAGCGAGTTGACGAAGGCGGCCTGGACAGTTTGTATGCTCCTGAGAGCTATCTGAGCTATTACGGGGGCTATGGAGAAGAGGACCATGGAGGACAGAGCGTAGACAAGGCCTCTGAGGCTGAGGGAGCCGCTCCTCCAGAACATGATCCATATCCCGGTCACGGCCAGCAACATGCCGACCACGGTTGTGATGGGCAGGGAACCTCCGTTCAGGAGGAGGTTCCAGATGTTGGCCAGTATCAGGTACATGTATATTATCGGCACGGCTCTGAAGGCCTTGAGCTCCCTCATCGAAAGAAAAAACAGGAAATCACCCGCTCCCCCAGCTATGAAGGACTCCAGTATCAGGAGAGCTAGAGGCCATCCCCAGGGGATCATTAGCCCAAAGGGGGCGATCATAACGAAGTTTACAGTGAGGGCACCGATGCTCTTCATCAAGTTCGCTAGCACCGGACCGATCCTCTCTGTCGAGTCCTCATAGAGCACGGGAGTAGCTCCCCAAATCACTCCTGTGAGCACGGAAGCTATCTCGCCTATCAACCCGGCGGCACCTCCTCGTAAACTCTATAAATTTTTTTCCACCCCATCACTACATGGAATAATATTTACTTTTTTGAACTCGATATCGATCAATAATACCTCCGATTAGGGTAATGGAGATTAGGTAAGCCCTTCCTTAACTAGTTGTGGGGAGGACGATAGAGAACATCAGAAAAATTCAGAACGTCGGAGGGAGAATAGAGGTCGAGGTGGACATACCCCTCTTTGGCAAGGCAGTTCTCCCGGACGTCTTTCTAATGTCGACCAGATGGTGGGCTGACTTCATGGCTGGGATCTCGGTTGTGGCCGGCAGCAAGGCAATAGGCCCCGTCCTCTACTATTCAGCGTACAGACTCATGAAGTCCCACAACGAGAAGGGAATAGTCCCCATGAGGGAGAAGTTTGGGAAGGACGAGCTCTTCAGGATAGCATTCTCAATCTTCGAGACGCTCGGCTTCGGCAAGATAGAGAAAATAGAGATGGAGGACAACTCGGTCAGGGTTCTGGTGTCCAACTCTTTTGAGGCTAGAAGGAGGAAGTCTAAGGAGCCAGTCTGCAGGTTCGTCGCAGGCATCTTGGCGGCCTTGGTCGAGGACATACTCAGGGTCAGAATAGGACCCATGGAGGAGGTGAGATGTCAGGCGACCGGAGATGACTTCTGCGAGTTTAGGGCAGAGGTCATGGAGGCGATCCCGTGAAGCCCATATTGGTTGTCAGACCTGTCAGGGGATGTAGCGCCTCCTGCTCGCAGTGTCCGTGGGAAGAGGCCAGATCTGGAGAGAGCATGTACCTGAAGAGGGATAAGCTGGAGTTCGTGTTGGACGCCATGATAGGATCAGGATTCAGGCCGGAGGTATGCCTCATATGTCCTGATCCCGTCCTCCATCCCGGGATCCTTGACATAATGATGTCGGTCAGGGAGAGGAGGCTTCCCCTCAAGGTCTTCGTCCCTTCATCGACAAATTCTAAGGAGGAGGAGTGGAGAAGTCTTCTTATCCCGGACGAGGTCTTTCTATTCTCATACTCACACTCGGACATCTCCGGTGCTAGGAAAATCATGAGATATCTGCTCTCTAGGGGAGTCAACGTCAAGATGTCCCTTTTCATCACCCAGAGCACCAACGAGAGAGAACTTCTTGCTTGCATAGATCTCGTCAGGGAGAAGGGAATTCAGCTGTGGGTCTCCCCTCCCATACTGTGTCCCCCTACTGTCTGCTCGATGAGCGCTGTAGCTATCCTGAAACGGCAGGGGTTTGAGATATCGGAACCGTTCAAGAGATTCATGGGTGTATACATGGTCAGGGCCACGTTCAGGAAGGATTTCCCGATATACATATTGGACGGCCCTCGGTGCAGGCCGGACTGCGGGATGGTCTTTCTAGACCCCTCCGGCTACGTAGGAAAATGTCCGATAGAGGGGACCCTGAACATGCTCTATTCTCCCCTCGAGATAGCTGGAGTCGTACAGCTTGGTTGCAACAAGATAAGTCGATCGACGAGATACTCCTTTTCAGCGTCCGTGGTCCTTGTTACCCAGGACGGAAGACGTATACACGAGGACGATCTGGAGATTTTGTCGGCTTTAGTCGATTTAGGAAGTTTCAGCAGGCTTGCCAGAGCCCTAAACACGTCACCAGCTTCCATATACAAGAAGGTAAGGTCCATCGAAAAAATTCTTGGGGTAAACCTGTTCATAGCTAGAAAAGGTGGATCGGACAGGGGAGGATGCACCCCGACTCCCGAGTGCCTCGAGCTCGTTAAGAGATATAAGATAGCCAAATCATCAATTTTGAGTAAAAATTTGAAAATTTCTTGAGGGAAAAACGGCATTTTAACACTTTTTTTCGTTGAAAAACGAAATGATTATACCTAGCCGTCGGGTAAACTCTTGGGTGAAGGAAGCTGGGAGCCGCGACTGTAACCCAGCCCGAGTACCTGATATACGTGGATCCGTCTAGGTGCGTCGGATGCAGGAGCTGCGAAATAGCCTGTGCTGTGGAGCACTCCGAGTCCCGCAATTTGTTCGGGGCCATATTCGAGGACCCCCTTCCTCGCCCTAGAACCAAGGTCGTGGTGGCTGACAGACTTCTCGTTCCCATGAGGTGCATGCACTGCGATCCTGCTCCATGCGAACAGGCCTGTCCGACGGGAGCCATGCACAGAACCGAGGAGGGGTTCGTCGTTGCAGATAGGGAGAAGTGCATAGGCTGTAGGACGTGCCTCCTAGCCTGTCCCTTCGGACACCCCTCCTACGACTCCACGCTCAAGGTCATCAAGTGCGATCACTGCGTTGAGAGGATGAGGAAGGGACTTCCTCCCGCATGCGTGGAGGCATGCCCAACAGGAGCTCTCAGATTCGGCAGAGCGGAAGATCTGCTCTACGAGGAGAAGAGAAAGAAAGCTCTGGAGATGATACTGGGCATGCAGGAGGCCGGGGTCGTCTATGCCAAGGTCGAGAGGGAGGCTCCAGAATCCCCCATTTCCAAGGTTAAGGAGATGTACAAATCTGTGGGGTGGTGGGTGTAGATGCCTGATGAGAGGATTTATGAGAGGCTTATGAAGGCCTCTAGGAAGGAGTTCTATAGGAGCGTGTCCATAGATCCCACGGTTGAGCAGCTTCTGGAGAAAGCAGAGAAGGATGGCGTTGAGACCGCGTGGCACAGGTTCTTAGCGCAACAACCCCAGTGCGGATTTGGTCAGCTCGGTGTGTGCTGCAGGAACTGCAACCTGGGTCCGTGCAGGATAGATCCCTTCGGATATGGTCCGCAGAGAGGGGTCTGCGGGGCGACAGCCGACACGATAGTGGCCAGGAACTTGGTCAGGATGATAGCTGCAGGAGCTGCAGCTCACAGCGATCATGCTAGGGACATAGCTGAGGTTCTGGCGGCCATACCCGAGGGGAAGGCCAAGGACTACAAGATAACCGACGAGGCCAAGCTGATGGATCTCGCCAAGAGGCTGGGCGTGGACGTCGAGGGCAAGGAGCTGAACGATATAGTGAAGGAGGTCGCCGAGATACTCCTGATGGAGTTCGGAAAGCCCGGCGAGGAGCCGCTCAAGCTGGTCGAAGGATACGCCCCCGAGAAGAGGAAGAAGGTCTGGGAGAAGATAGGAGTCATGCCCAGGGCCATAGACAGGGAGGTTGTTGAGATAATGCACAGAACTCACATGGGTGTGGACGCAGATCCGCTAAGCCTCATAGCTCAGGGGATAAGGGCCTCCTTGGGAGATGGATGGGGAGGATCCCTCATGGCCACCCTGCTGAGCGATATACTGCTCGGCACACCAAAGCCCGTCAAGAGCGTCGCGAACCTCGGAGTCCTCAAGGAGGATGCTGTGAACATAGTGGTCCATGGTCACAACCCGATACTCTCCTCCAAGATAGTCGAGGCAGCCAAGGATCCCGAACTCCTCGAGCTGGCTGAGAAGGTCGGAGCTACCGGTGGGATAAACGTCGTCGGGATGTGCTGCACTGGCAACGAGGTTCTGATGAGGTACGGAATACCCATAGCCGGAAACATGCTACAGCAGGAGCTCGCCATAATAACCGGCGCAGTGGAGGCCGTTATAGTGGACTACCAGTGCATAATGCCGGCGATAGCCAACGTGGCGTCCTGCTATCACACCAAGGTGATAACCACCGAGCCGAAGGCCCACATACCCGGAGCCATACATGTTGAGTTCGATAAGGAGAACGCGCTCGAGACGGCGAAGAAGATAGTTAGAATAGCCGTGGAGAACTTCCCGAACAGGATCAAGGAGAGGGTCTTCATACCAAAGGAGAAGATAGAGCTCGTCGCTGGTTTCAGCGTGGAGGCAATCCTGGAGGCACTCGGAGGAACTCTAGACCCGCTGGCAGATGCTCTTAAGTCAGGGAAGATAAAGGGAATCGCTGGCATAGTCGGCTGCGTCAACCCGAAGGTCAGACACGACTACAGCCACGTGACCCTGACGAAGGAGCTGATAAAGAACGATGTCCTGGTCGTTGGAACTGGATGCTGGGCCATAGCCATGTCGAAGCATGGGCTCTTCAAACCTGAGGCGGCTGAGCTGGCGGGTCCTGGACTGAAGGAGATATGTAAGTCCTTGGGCATACCGCCGGCCCTCCACATGGGGAGCTGCGTCGACTGCTCCAGGATGCTGATAGCTCTGGCAGCGCTGGCCGACCATCTGGGCATAGACATATCGGACCTTCCGGCTGTCGGCTCTGCTCCCGAGTGGATGAGCGAGAAGGCCGTCTCCATAGGGACCTACTTCGTCGCCTCCGGCGTGTTCACACACCTAGGTACTGTGCCTCCCGTCTTGGGCAGCAAGAAGGTCGTTGAGATCCTGACGGACAAGGCCGAAGATCTAGTTGGAGGAAAGTTCTACGTTGAGCCCAATCCAGTGAAGGCAGCTCAGACGATGATCCAGGTGATAAAGGAGAAGAGGAAGAAGCTCGGATGGCCGGAGTGAGTGTAAGTGCCCCTGAAGGTGCTCATCGCTGGGAAAGGAGGGACAGGGAAGACCACAACATCTGCCCTCCTATCTTTTTTCTTGAGCTCGAGAGGTCTCAGGGTTTTAGCTCTTGATACCGATTCTGTTCCCAATTTGGCTCAGGCCCTCGGTGTACCGAGGGATAGGGCACTCAAGATAGTTCCCCTAACTAAAAACGATGAGTTTGTTGCTGAAAGGACTGGAGCAAAGCCCGGAGAGGCCTGGGGTGTTTTCTTCAGGCTCAACCCTAGGGTGGACGACATAGCTGACAGGTTCAGTCTGAGGGTCAGAGATAACCTCAGACTCGTCGTGGTCGGCAGCATAGACGCGGCCAAGGAGGGATGTCTCTGCCCGGCCATAGCCCTCGCGAGAGCCTTCCTCAAGCACGTGATGATGGATGAGAGAGAGGCCGTCGTGGTTGATTCTGAGGCAGGAGCCGAGGTCTTCGGAAGGGGTCTTGCGGAGAACTTCGATCACATGATCTGCGTCTCAGAGCCCACCGTGAAGTCCTTAGACATCTCATTCAAGCTGATGGAGATGGGCAAAAGCTTGGGCATAGGGAGGACGGACCTGCTCGTTAATAAGGTTCCTCCGAACAGGGCGGAGGCCATCAGGAGGAAGGTGCTCGATGAGTGTAGCAGAAGGGATGTGAGGGCCTTCTTCATACCCTACGACGAGAACTTCTTCTTGGGCGAGATGGAGGGAAGGGGGGTCGATACTTACCCCAGCAACTCCCCTGGGGTTGTTGCCATGAATGAGGCTTTCTCCGAGATTTTTAACTACTTCCTGAGGAGGTGATCCGTACGTCGGACGATATAAGGATTGGTGTGTATGTCTGTCACTGTGGTAAGAACATAGCGGGAAAGGTTGACGTCAAAAGGGTCGCCAAGGAGGTCGCCAAGGACCCCCTAGTGACGATATCCAGAGACTACTTCTTCATGTGCAGCAAGATGGGACAGGAGCTCATAAAGAAGGACATAGGGAGCGGGAAGATAAACAGGGTCGTTGTGGCCGCATGCAGTCCGAAACTTCACGAAGGCTTGTTCAGGAGGGTTGTGGCCGAAGCGGGACTAAATCCCGGATATTTCGAGCAGGTTAACCTCAGAGAGCTTGTTTCTTGGTCCACCGAGGATCCAAATGAGGCTACCGAGAAGGCGATAAGGTACGTCCTCGCTGGAGTTCGCAAGGTGGCTGCAGCCGAGCCCATCTACGATCAGGAGGCCGAGGTGATCAACGAGGCGGTCGTGATAGGGGGAGGAGTTGCTGGCATAACCGCAGCCCTTGACCTGGCCAGCAAAGGAATAAAGGTTCACCTCATAGAGAAATCCCCCACGCTCGGCGGGAGGATGGCCCTGCTCGACAGGGTGTTCCCGACAGGAGATTGCTCCCTGTGCATACTGACCCCCCTCATGGCCGAGACCCTCGACCACCCGCTCATAGACGTGTACACCATGTGCGAGGTGGTGGAGGTCTCAGGATCCATAGGTAACTTCACCCTGAAGGTCAGGAGGAACCCGAGGTACGTGGATCCAGAGAAGTGCATATCGTGCGCCACCTGTGAGAGGGTCTGTCCTGTGGAGACGGTGAACGAATGGCAGATGGGTCTGGGCAGGAGGAAGGCGGCCTACATACCCTTCCCGCAGGCAGCCCCCAGATCTTACGTCATAGACCCGAACGTCTGCCTCTACATAAAGGAGGGGAAGTGTGGTGAGTGCGCCGAGAGATGTCCGGTCAAGGCCATAAACCTGGATGAGCAGCCGGAGGAGTTCGAGATAAAGGCGGGGGCCATCATCATAGCCACGGGCGTTGACGAGTACAACGCATCCAACCTGAAGAACTACGGCTACGGCAAATATCCGGACGTGATAACCCAGCTTCAGTTTGAGTCCTTGATAAACGTGAACGGACCCACCTCAGGTCATCTCCAAAGACCTTCCGATGGAAAGGTTCCGAGGAGCGTCGTGTTCATACAGTGCGCCGGGAGCAGGGACGTGAACAACAACCCCTACTGCTCGAACGTGTGCTGCATGATCTCCCTCAAGCACGCCGAGATAATCCGCTCCGAGTATCCCGACACGAAGGTGTACATCTGCTACATAGACATGAGAACTCCAAAGAAGGGGTTCGAAGAACTCTACTCGAGGGTCAGGGAGGAAGGAGTGATCTTCATCAGGGGCAAACCAGGAGAGGTGAGGCAGGAGGGAGATCATCTAGTCGTAGAGGTCTTCGACCAGACCCTGGGGAAGAAGATGGAGATAGATGCGGATCTGGTCGTCTTGGCCGCGGGTCTCTCCCCGTCGGAGGGGACCAAGGCCATAAGGGAGATTTTCAACATACCGAAGGATCCCTACGGCTTCCTCCAGGAGCTTCACGCCAAGCTCAAACCCGTTCAGACATCGAAGCCTGGAGTGTTCATCTGCGGAGCTGCTCAGGGACCCAAGGACATACCCGACTCCGTGGCCCAGGCCAAGGCGGCGGCCAGCGAGGCGGCCACGATCCTCATGAGTAGGAAGATCAAGGTCAGTGGCGAAAAGGCTTTCGTGGACGAGGAGCTGTGCGTCGGATGCATGGCCTGCAGGGACGAGTGTCCTTTCAACGCTATAGTTGAGGAGGACGGCAAGGCCAAGGTGCTGCCGGCAGCATGCGCTGGATGCGGGATATGTCAGGCCGTATGTCCGGTGGGAGCCATAAAGAGGAGGGTGTACACGGGGGACCAGATCCTCAACCAGATAGAGGGTCTTCTGGGAGGTGTTCTTGGTGGCTGATGGGGAAAAACTGGTGGTCGGTTTCTGCTGCAATGAATGTGCCTACGCAGCTGCTGATCTAGCCGGAAGCACCCACAGAAAACATCCGGCCAACGTCCTCGTGATAAGAGTTCCCTGCTCAGGAACTGTTGATCCTGCTTGGGTGCTCTACGCTTTGGCCAGAGGCGCCGATGTCGTCTTCGTTGCTGGGTGCAGGAAGGGGGAGTGCCACTACGTCGACGGCAACCTCAAGGCGGAGAGGAGGGTGGAGTTCCTGAAGCAGCTGCTGGACGCCGTGGGTATCGAACCCGAAAGGGTGGAGATGTTCTTCATGGCGGCATCCGAACCCCACAAGTTCGTGGCGGCTGCCAATGAGATGGCGTCGAGGGTCAAAGAGCTTCCTCCCCTAGAAAGAAGGGTTCTTCAGAGAAAACCGAAGAAGAAGGAGGTCCTTGTGGAGTCGCTCAAAGCCATAGCGAAGACCGTCAAGGAGGTCAGGTTGGTTCCCATACCGGGCTTCGAGGTACCTGTCTTCTCAGAAGAGTGCTTGGGATGTGGGGCCTGTGCGGAGGCATGTCCGGAGGGGGCTCTGAGAATTGAGGACAAAGAAGACATCAGAACTCTGTACATAAGCGCTGCCAAATGTGTTGGATGTGGCAAATGCGTCGAGGCATGCAGGGAGAACAAGGTCGAGGCTGTGGACCTCGGCGGGGTCACCGTGAGACAGCTCTTGGAGGAGTGGTCCAGAGGGGCTGAGATGAAGCTCGTGAGGTGTGAGGTATGTGGGAGGCCGTTCGCGACCTCGAAGGAGATAGAGAGGGCCGGTGCAACCAACATATGTCCTGAGTGCAAGGCCAGACTTACCGCCAGAGCGATTTCCATGGGGAGGGTGAGAGGATGAACTTGGCCGAGGAGGTCCTCAGGATATCCGGCCAGGACGTCTACAAATGCTTTCAGTGCGGTGAGTGCACCTCCTCATGTCAGGCGGTCGACATAAACGGCTTCAGGCCTCACATGCTCGTGCACATGGTTCAGATGAACATGACGGAGGTCGTCGAGAGAAAGCTCTATGAGCCGTGCCTCCACTGTTACCTCTGCTCCGTCAGGTGCCCTCAGGGTCTGAGCTTCCCGGACATAGCTACAGCTCTGTCGAACATTCGGGTCAGGAAGCACGGCATGGACAGGGTAGAGAGGGCCTTCATCTCGGAGCTCAGGGAGAACGCCTTCGTCAACCCGGCCAGGGTAGCCATGTCCTCCCTTGGGATACTGGGATCGCTCAGAGAGGTCGGGTTGAGGGGCATCAAACTGACGGGGATCGTTGGAGAGAAGGGGAGCGTTCCTGAGGATATAAAGAGGGAGGTGAGAAAGCTTGTCAAGTAGAACCGTGGTTTACTATCCCGGATGTTCCGCTAAAACCACGGAGAGGGCATATCTGAAGACAGCGGTGTTCGTCCTGAGGAAGCTGGGAGTGGAGCCGATGATCCTCGACAGAGCTCCCTGTTGCGGAACCCTGGAGGCCGAGCTCGTCGACGTGAACATAGTGCGGGGACTCGCCGGTATAATAATGAGGGAAGCCCGCTCCTCGATGGTGATCACTGGATGCAGCGGGTGCTACAGCAACATAAACAGGGGAGGAGGGAAGGCGGAGCACCTGGTGAAGTTCCTCCATGACGAGATCGGGCTGGACAGGATAGAGGAAAATGTCATAAGAAGACTGAACCTCAGGGCGGCCACATATTACGGATGTCAGGCCCTGAGGCCCAGGGAGATAGCTATAGACGATCCGGAGGATCCGAACATGCTCGAGGATCTCATGCGGGCGATAGGAGTAACCCCCATCGATTTTTCAATGAGGCTCAAGTGCTGTGGAGGCCCTCTGACCCTCAGAAGGCCTGAAGCTGCCAGGAAGATGGCCAGGTCAGTTGTGAGATCCGCTGAGCTGTCCGGGGCTGACTGCATCGTGACGATGTGCAATCTCTGTCACTTCATGCTTGACTTCTACGGAGGATCCCTCCCCGTGCTCCACTTCACTCAGCTCATGGCCAGGGCCATGGGCGAGTCTCCGGAGGAGCTGGGCCTCGAGGAGCACTTCACCCCCGTGCCGAGGACCCTCCTGTAAATATTTTTATATTCATCAGATCTGTATTCATCATGATTATGTTCATAAATAGAACCAGGGAGCTCTCCTTCCTCGCTAAGAGGTATGATAGCGGCAAGCCGGAGCTCATAATAGTCTATGGGAGAAGAAGGGTCGGAAAGACCTTCCTTCTGAAGAAGTTCCTGGAGAAGAGAAGAGGGGCCTACTTGATGGTCTCAAGGCTTGGCAGACATGCCCTGGAGGACTTCTCCAAGATGCTGGAGGAGCAGCTGAACATCTTCAGACCAAACCTCCAGGATTACAGGGATCTATACCGATTTCTGGCAGATCTCTCGAGGGACGAGAGGTTTGTTTTGGTGATAGATGAGTTCCAGAGGTTGGCCGAGAGCGATGAATCATTTCTGATGGAGCTCCAAGAGGCCTGGGATGATCTCCTAAGGGATACCAAAGCCATGGTAGTTCTGGTCGGATCCTCGGTTGGGGTCATAGAAAGGGTGGCCCTGAGCTCCTCATCACCCATCTTCGGCAGGAGGACGGGTCAGCTCAAGGTCTCACCCATGAGCTTCTTCTCATCGATCCCGTTCATGGACCACCTCAACCCCGAGGACATGGTGAGATGTTACGCGGTGTTTGGCGGGGTTCCAGCCTACCTCTCCCTCATAGACAGGAAGGAGGGACTTCTGGAGAACATAAAGAACCTCATACTGGACAACAGAGCCCCTCTGTATGAGGAACCCTACTACCTGTTGGCCGAGGAGACCAGGGAACCTCTGAGGTACATGGCCATACTGGAGGCCATGGCCTCCGGGGCCTCAGTCCTCGGGGAGATAGCCTCCAAGTCGGGCATGTCCTCCAGCGAGCTTCCGAGGTATATCAAGGTTCTGGAGAGAGATCTCGACATAATCAGGAGGGAGGTCCCGCTTCTCGAGAGGAAGGTCAGGGGAAAGACTAGATACTTCCTCAAAGACAATCTGTTCAAGTTTTGGTTCACCTTCGTGAGGCCCAACCTCCACCTGCTGGAGATGGGGGAGGTCGACAGAGTTCAGCAGGTCGTGAAAGAGGAGCTCGATCACTACACCTCGGCGATCTTCGAGGAGATAGCTCTCGAGCACTTCATAAGGTCTGTGAGGACGAACAAGGTCGGAAGGTGGTGGAGGGGTGACGTTGAGATAGATGGAGTGGCCGTCGATGAGCGTTCCGATACAGCGTACTTCATGGAGGCCAAGTGGACGAAGAGGCCCGTCGGGAGGGAGGTCCTCCATTCCCTGATAAGGAAGGCCGAGGAGTTCCCGTGGAGGTCCGGCAGGAGAAGGGAGATCTACTACATATACTCCAGGAGCGGTTTCACCTTCTCTGGCGACGAGGATGTCAGGCTGGTGGACCTCAGGGGGATGATCAGCAAACTATCAGGACCTCATGCCTGATCATGTCCACCCTGACCTGTTTGAACCCGCTCAGCGTTCTCCTCTCTCCATCCTCGTTCACTATCGTCGTTTCACCGGGACGTATCTCTAGGTAAACAACCTCCTCCATGATCCTGCTCTTGTCCCCATCTCTGAGCACGTAAACAACGCCCTCGCACATGTCCCTCACCCTCAAACTTTTTACGTGTAGAGCGGATAATCTTTCCGCCGAACCTTTCGGTAAAATCGGATCCAAAGGATCTTCACCGACGGAAAAATCGATCCGGCTCGGGTGTGCTCGGACCTAGTCCTCAGCATGGGTGAGGAGAGATGGAGGCGATTCTAATCCTCGGGGTGGCTGGTTCCGGAAAAAGCACTCTCACCCGTTCACTAGGCACGTGGCTTTCTGAGAGATATCAGGCCAAGGCCTGTATGGTAAATCTCGATCCAGGAGCGGAGCTCCTGCCGTACACCCCCGATGTGGATGTGAGGAGGTACATCAGCCTGAGGGAGGTCATGAGGAGGGAAGGTCTGGGCCCTAACGGAGCTCTGATAAGGTGCGTGGAGCTTATCTTGGACGTGTTCGGCAGGCTCGTTGATGAGATGACCTCCTCAGGGAGCGACTACATAATAATAGACACTCCCGGGCAGATGGACCTCTTCGCGCTCAGACCCGTCGGCAGGAGGATCGTGGAAGCCATATCCAACATTTGTCCGCTGGCTGGAGTGTTCCTAGGGGATCACGAGCCGGGGAGGGAGCTCGAAGATGCAGCTTTCGCTGCCCTGATGTCCAGGCTCATAGAGCTGAAGCTGGCTGTTCCCGTCGTCCCGGTGGTGAACAAGAAGGACCTCTGGTCGGAGCTCCCTGTTGAGAGGCTGTGGGCATCCCTGATATCCGGAGAACTGGTGGCAGAAGGAGTGGTCGGAGAAACTCTCAGAGAGCTGGCCAGAGCGATGTCCTCCTTCTCTAGACCTGTAAGGATTATAGGGATATCAGCCATAAAAGGGGAGGGGTTGGAGGAGCTCATGGACCTTCTGAAGGAGGTCTGGTGCTCCTGTGGAGATATGACCTGAGGTGATGTCGGTGAGGATTCTGCATATATCCGATGTGCACGGTAGGGTTGGCGCTGACAGGATGATCAGGGCGGCTGAGAGAGTTGGAGCAAAGCTTATAGTCATGAGCGGTGACATAGAGAGCGCCTCAATCCTCAGGGAACTGGCGTCAAGTTTTCAGACCCTCTACTCCTCCGGGAACATGGACCCTTACTCCGTGTTGGAGACGGCTGAGGAGCTCGGGATCCTTCTGGACGGAAGGATAATCGAACTTGAAGGAATGAAATTTGCTGGCGTGGGTCCCTACACCGAGAAGAAGGATGAAGAAAAGCTGTCTAACCTGGTAAATCCAGATGATAGATGGGTGTTGGTGTCCCACGTTCCACCCCTCAACACCCAGGCTGACCTTGCCTTCATCGGCAGGCACATAGGGAGCAGAAGGGTCAGGAGGATTGTCAGAGAGCTAAAGCCCTTGGCCTGCCTGTGCGGACACGTTCACGAAAGTCCGGCGATATTCAAGCTTTGGGAGACACTTGTGGTCAATCCCGGTCCTGCATTTCGGGGAAGATGCGCAGTTGTGGATCTTGACAGCTTGGCCGTAGAGCACTTCAAGTTTTAATCCCTTTATTTGCAATGCTCCTATATAAAAGATTGAAAACATAAATATAACGATACAACAACCTAAGAACTAGTCCTCGGCGGGTTGATCCTCAATATTCAACTCAAACAGCCCAACTGGCTAGGAAAAGCTCTCAACTTTTCGACCCCGCTAGAGGAACGAATTGCATCCTCCCAGGGACCTCTGAAGAGAAAATTAATGTGTAAATAATTTTAAGTACCCTCAGGCGCGAGCATCAATCGATGTGATATGCTTGAGTATAGGAATGTTATCAAGAGGTACGGCAGCGTGGTGGCCGTGGACGGGATCTCTGTTGAGTTCGAGGCAGGCAAGATAAACGCACTCTTGGGCCCTAACGGATCCGGAAAAAGCACAATGATGAAGATGGCTCTGGGCGTTGTGAGACCTGACTCCGGAGAAGTTCTAGTTAATGGGATGAACCCGATCGAGGAGACCTTGGAGGTCAGGAGGATAGTGGGATACTCCCCTGAGGAAATAATACTGTACGAGAGCCTCACACCTGCCGAGCTGTTCTCCTTCCTGCAGGGAGTCTATGGTATTCCCCGAGACGAGGCGGAGCAGAGGGTCAGGTTTCTGGCAAAGCTCTTCAAGATGGAGGAGAACATGAACAAGCTGATAGGTGAGCTGAGCCACGGAAACAAGAGAAAGGTTCTCGTGGCCTCCGCTCTGCTCCACAATCCCAAGGTTCTGATACTGGACGAGCCCTTCTCAGGTCTGGATCCTGAGGTGGGACGTATACTGAAGGAGATGATGAGGAAGTACGCGGATGAGGGAAGGACAGTCATCTTCTCCACACACGTGCTTGAGATAGCCGAGGCAGTGGCGGACGAGGTGATCATAGTGTACAGAGGCAAGCTTGTAGCCAAGGGATCGACGGAGGAGCTCAGGAACAAGGTCAGGGCTGCTGACCTCGAGTCCGTCTTCATGAAGGTCACGGGACTCGAGAGCGATCTGAAGGAGCTCTTGGAGACCTTATGGGGTGCCTAGATGACTAGCTGGCTCGAGATATCCAGAGTTTTAGCTAAGGAAGCTCAATACAGGGCTAGAAAGAAGGCTAGAAGCATGAAGAGGTTTTCGTTTGGAGCTGGGAGCCTGCTGAAGTCAAATCTACTGACCATAGTGTTCTTCTCAATATTCTCCGTCATGTTCAGCTACACAATGGTCCTGAGCCCGACCATAGGTCTGGGATTCGTCGGGCTCATGGAGCTGTTCTTCGGAGTCATAACCACAGCCCCTGCTCTCCAGAACGTG
>CAZGKA010000115.1:0-6496 GCA_964525965.1 uncultured Nitrososphaerota archaeon | reverse complement strand
AGAACGTCAACTCCGTGCTGGATCTGACCATGCTCTTCACAGTGCCCATGGTCGTGGGAGCTGTTGTGATGAGCAAGGATCTCGTTTACGTGTTCGGTACCAAGTATATGGAAGCGAGCACCTCGCTTAAGATCCTAGCGGCTTCAATGATGTTCTTTATCGTGTCAGCTGTCCTGGATGGGGCTGTTAGAGCCCTGGATGACGTTGACAAATATGAGCTCAAGTTAGGACCTCTTCTCAGAAGCTATATCTTCAAGTTAGCAGTCCTCAGCTACATAGGATTGGCAATCGAGCTTCTGTCGATGTTTCTCTTGGCACCCACCATGGGTCTTAACGGAATCGCCCTCTCCGTGCTTGTTGGGAGTTTAGTCCTGCTGATCATCAAGTACGAGCTGACGAGAAAAGTTGTCCGCTTGAACTTGAGGAAGTTAGCTAGAAAAGGATCTACCTACCTTATCTGCAGCCTGATCATGGCTCTAATCCTGATGATCCTTCCGAAGGGGCGGATATCCTTAGTGGTGCTGTCCGTGGGCATCGGGTGCGCTGTCTACTTCTTGCTCCTCTACCTTGTGGATGGAGAATTCAGAGAGATGGTGCACGCTGGTCTGAGGAGGGAGGTTTCGCCCGTGATCAGAAAGGTTCACATCTCCAGAAGGTTCAGGATTATCTCCTTGAAGTCGAGGACTGTCTCCGGCTTCCTCGGTAGGGGGAAGTTGCTCGACCAGAACCCGTAATCTGAGTGGGTGAACTTCTCGTTGTCAAAGCCGTGATCGCTCACTATGAGCTTGACCACATCATCCGGGGCTGAGGACACCATCTCGTTCAGACGCTTGTACACCTGATGCATTCTCAGCCTGTGTTTAATCTTCTTAGTGGGGAACATGTGGTGGGCGAAGTCCGGGAGGGGGGAGTAGAACATCACCAGATCGTGGTCCGGAAGAGCTGACAGTGCCTCCCTCCAGAGCCTTTCAACGTCCGAGAAGACCTTTTTCAGGGCTTCAAGCTTCTCCTCGAGCGATCTGTTGTAGACCAGACCTATCCTCATCCTGTACTTGGCTATGAGATCGTCGTTGTATGAAGGTATCTCCTTGGCCCACACTCTATACCCCTTCCTCTCGGCAACCTCCAGAAACGTGTCCTTTCTGGCTTCCTCAGGCATTCGCTCCACTCCACAGTCGAGGTTCTTAATCCCAAGTTTTATGGCTGCCCTCCTGAGGTGTAGGTTCTTTATTGGGATCAGCTTCCTTATCTTGTAGAGGAGGTAGAACCCTCTCCAGGTTTTTCTCTCCAAGGTCTCGCTCGAGAATCCATACTTGTATGAAGGGGTTCCTGTAAGAAAGCTAGCCCATATGAGAGGGGTGTATAAGGGATCTCCTTCTCTTACGGCTGGTTTTACGTCATACTTACCGTAATAGCGTTGCATCAATCCACTAAGCTTCCAAGAGAGGACATCTTTGTACTCTAGGCAGTCGAGCCCTATGACGAAGACCTTCATCGGATCACCACAATCTGGCAGCTACACCTACCAGAGGAGCGGATCCCTATTTTAATTAAACCCTTGGCCGATCTCAGAAGCAGAGATTCGTTTAAAAATCCGGTCGAGGAAACAAATCACCCGATGAGGTCGAGTATCTTCTTCCGGATCTTGAGGGGAATTTTCCTCCTGAGCCCCACCGGTATTATATTGGTTTTCACCCGTGGAGGTTCCCCGTGGACTACGTAGGCATCTTCCGGTTCATCCATCCACCTGAAGGAGTGTTCCTTCTCGGTCATCCATCTTATCCTCTTTCCGGTCAAGGAGAGGGCTAGAGCTAGCGAGTACTGATCCTTGTGATAGTACTTGTACGGATGGGGCAGGGGTTCCCTCAGAAACTTGAGCCATAGATCCTTTATGTCCCTGTGGCACCAGTTCTTGAAGATCATGAATCCCGCGTTGGGCATAGGAATCGGCTCTGCTCCGTAGCGAGCGAACATCTCCCTCCAGATCTTCATGTCGAAGTCTTTTTCGTAGTAAGCTTCTCCAATTCTCGAGGAAAAGTCGTAATCTCCTTGAAGAAGCTCTCGGATGTCCTTCCTTACCACAGTATCAGCGTCCAGGAAAACCACGTTCTCACAGTCGACATCGCACAGGTGAACCTTCTCCCCATATCTTCCCGGACCTCTCTCCTTGCGGAACACGAAGGGTTCGGTCACATTGGGAACAAGCTTCACTTCGGCGAGTTTTGATAGCTCCTCCAAGCTACTCTGACTTCTCGGAGGGGTATAGAAGACCACAATTTCCTCCCTGTCGGCAAACCTTCTAAGGGACTTTATAGACCTGAGGACATCTCTTATCATATCTCCCCTATCGGAGACCGTGTAGACGAACTTTACCTCCATCCTCTGCCCCCTAAGTCTCCTCGAGCTGTTTTTCCCTTGATTATCCGTTACATGATTTTTATAAACGTGAGTGAAAAACTCTCGAGGTTCGTCGAGAATGAGAGGGCCACGGGTTGCCGTGTTAGGGCTCGACGGAATGTCATGGAAGCTCATCGCGGAGGCTGCAGAAAAGGGAATTACTCCTAACATCTCCAAGATGTGTGATGAGGCGCTGAGGTTCGTGATGGAGTCTACGATCCCTCCTCTCACTCCTCCCGCCTGGACCAGCATGATGACGGGCGTCAATCCCGGAAAACATGGGATCTTTGACTTCGTCTTGTTGGACACCAAATCTAGGAAGCACAGACTTTTCACGGTCTTAGACCTCATGAGACCGAGAATCCACGAAATGCTGGCTATGGTCGGCTTGAAGACGATCTGTGTAAATCCTGAGCCACCTTATCCTCTTCCGAGGATTAAGGGTTGTGGAGTCCTGAGCGTGAGGCATTCTCCTAGACCTAGCTGTACGGAAGGGTTTGAGAGATATCTGAGGGAATATCCCCCTCACGACGAGATAGGACATCCGGAGAGTTTTCTGGACAGATACCGAGAGAATGCTCCTATCAGGCATGATCTCATCAGGGAGATGGCCAGAAAGGAGGACTGGAACCTCTTTTGGGTTATCCTTCCCGAACCGGACACGATATATCACAGGCTCGGGGACGACATCTTCAGGGACAGGAGAGCTGCGGAAATCTTTCGCAGTGTGGATCTCCTAGCGAAGGAGCTCATGGAACTGAGCGACTTTGTTTTTCTTGTGTCAGATCATGGGCTAAGAACTTACGACAAGGTCATATGCCTGAACACCGCTTTTTGGAGAGCAGGGTTGGTGAATGCAACTTCCTCTCAGGAGAAGGGAGTTCCGGAAGTTGATGAGCTAGCTGGGCTAGCACGCAGGGAGGTGATCAATGCCCCATCGCTAGTCTTGAAAGTTCTCAGCAGCAACAAGCTTCGACCGCTGAGGAGAATCGCTAATAAGCTCTTCTTCAAGGTCACCGGAAGGAGACTGACCTACCTCAGGTATGCAGATCTCTCAAGCTCCAAGGCTGTGCAATCCACCAGGTATGGAGGAGTCCACGTCTTCCATCCAGACGTGATGGATGACGTTATACGCCTCCTGTCCTCAATTGAGGGGATAAAGGAAGTTAAAAGGAGAGACCAAGTGTACGCGGGCCTTACACCGATAGAGCTCCTGATATAATCGTCGTGCCAGACTACGAGTCGGGATACATATTCTCCTCAGTTAAGATCCATCCTGACGTTGTAGTGAGGAGGAGAGCTAGGGAACATCATCCTGATGGCGTTCTCGCGGTGTGGGGAGATATAACGAGCCAAGAAGCCCGAAAGACAGGTCGCACGAGAATAGAGTGTGTAGCACCGACGATCATGGGCCTCATGAACGTCCCTCTTCCTGCTGATCTCGATGTGGATCCCCTGTTCGGGTCTACGGGAAGAAAAAGCGATCTCTATGAGGTTAAGTGGAGGGTCGCTCTGGGAAGAATGCGACTGAAGCTCCGAGGCTCTACTTTTTAAGCTCCGTCGACGGGAGAAACTCAGAGGATCCTGACCGTGAAGATCGTGAGGATCAGGGCGAAGGAGATATTTTCCAAGACGAGGATACCAGAGGCCTCTTACGTGATAAATCAGTACGTGGGCTGCCAGCACTCGTGTCTCTACTGCTACGCCAAGTTCGTGTGCAGGTGGAAGAACTACGGCGAGTGGGGAACCTGGGTCGAAGTCAAGGAGAACGCTCCCGAGCTCGTTAAGGGAAGGTTAGTCCACGGAAAAGTTGTTATGTCTTCCATATCTGATCCCTATCAGCCGATCGAAGCGCAGCTCAGGTTGACCAGGAGGATCTTAGAGAACATGAACAGAAGGTTGAGGCTCTCCATCCTCACGAAATCCCCGCTGGTTACGAGGGACATAGACCTGCTCTCCGAGATGGAGAGGTGCGAGGTTGGCCTGACCGTGAACGGTTTTGAGGGGCAAGTCAAGGACCTTCTAGAGCCGCATGCTCCGGTACACGCCTCTAGGATAGATGCTCTGAGGAGGCTCGTTGGCGCAAGCATCAGGACGTTCGTCTTCATAAGTCCGGTGATACCCAAGCTCGTCGACGTGGAATCGCTTCTAGATGAAGTGTCCGGACTTGGAAACCACTTCTACGTGGAGCTGATAAATACTAGGATGGCCGGCCGCGAGTTCATGAGGGTTCTTAGGTCCATCAGGAGGGAGAGCTACGACATACTCGTGGATGGGGATAGGTGGAGGGCCTACGTAGAGGAGATCAGGCGGTTGATATCCAGAAGGAGGGAAAAAATTGCTTTAGTCCTTCACAACAAGCTTAGAGTGGAGAACAGGATCCGCACCGATCTGGAGAGATGGATTCACGGTGAATAATTGCTTTAGCGAGCTTCTTAATTATTTCCCTCGTCTCGCTGGAACATCTCACGGGGCCTCCTCTCACGATGCTCATCATGATTTCCCTGTCCTCCTTGATAATGGCGAACGGTTCTGCACACTCGGAGAAAAGTGAGATCTCCGTCAGATATGTGGGGACCCTGTTCACAACCAGTATAAAGCGTTTACCCCTCTCCGTCGAGAAGTTCCTCATCCTCCTGCAGATCTCAACGGAGTCAGGGGTGGGATCGGCCACGATCACTATCACGTCTGCAAGCTCATCCACTCCTCTTCCCAGATGTTCCACACCGGCTTCAGCGTCCACCAAAACAAGTTCATCCATGTTCCTCAACAGCCCCCTCAGGGCGGCTCCGTATGGGCAGGCACATCCCTCCCCCGATCTGGTGACCTTGCCTATCGATATGAGGTTCACCCCCGAACCCGTGGGGAGCTTCTTTACAACCTCCCTCCAATCGCTGTCGCTCAGTTCGAACATCTCCTTCCTTTCAATGAAGTCGGAGATCCTCATGGACTCCTCCACGCCGATCATCCGAGGGAGGCTGACGTTCGACTCATCGGCATCTATCACGATCACCCTACCCGCGATGCTGGCCAGCTCCCTCGAAAGAAGGGCCACTATAGTGGACTTGCCGCTTCCTCCCTTGCCACATACGAGCACTATCACGGAGCAGCACCACCCCGAAAGTTGGGTCAACGGAAAAAATGATCGAGATAGAATAAAATGTTTAAATTCGGAAGAATCCCTAGTATCAGGAAAGAACATTGTTGAAAAAGAGGATGATTCAGATGGAGGGGGAAGCTCCCAGTGGAGAGGGGTGTTGTCCTCACCTCCTCCGGGACCTACTTTTCAGGCCATTTATAAAGACGATAGTCCTCAAGGGATCTCCAGGAGCCGGAAAGACAACGCTATCCCTCGAGCTGATAAACAGCGCCGGTTCCGGGATATACGTTTCGACCAGGGTAGCTGTTAAAGAGCTCGTTAAACAGCACCCCTACATAAAACCCATGTTCGAGAGAGGTGAACTCAGGGGTGTGTCCTTTGAGGATCTCAGACTTGGATCGGCAGCCGACATAATGGACATAGTCCTCAAGGCCGTCAAGGACGAGAAGGGTGTTGTTGTGCTGGACTCCTGGGATACGCTGGCCAACGAGCTGGATCCCATAGAGAGGATGCGAGCAGAGAAGTCGATGGCTGCCATGGTGGAACCGAGTGAAACCAGACTGGTCTTTGTGAGGGAGTCCGTGGAGACCAGTTCCATAGACTACCTGGCTGACGCCGTGATAACTCTGGAGGACGCGGAGTTTAGAGGTTCCAGGGTCAGATGCCTCCTTTGGGAAAAGGTCAGAGGTCTGGAGATCCCACAGAAGAGATACCTCTTCACCCTTCACGGAGGAAGGTTTAACCTCCTCACGCCCACCGTAGTCAGGCGACCCAAACAAACCAAGGAGTTCCACCCTATAAGAGGGAGTTTTTGGGCCTATTCCACCGGAAGTGAGGACCTGGACAGGGTCATAGGAGGGCTGCCGAAGGGTTCTGGCCTGCTGATAACCCTAGGGAGAGGAGTACACTCTCACGCCGCCCTCCCATTCATCTCAATGATGGCGGTTAACTTCGTCATGAACGGAGGGTCCTGCGTTATTTTACCACTAGCAGGGGTGA
>CAZGKA010000114.1:0-19416 GCA_964525965.1 uncultured Nitrososphaerota archaeon | reverse complement strand
TCCTTGGTCATGTACCTATCGAACCCCGCTATGACGACCGCCAGCGATCCCATCCCCCAGGTAGTTGAGTAGATGCACCAATGCCTGGGCTCTCTCAGGGTGTAGGAGAGGTTTCCTATGACGGGCATCACAAACCTCCCTGTCTCGGGAGCGAGCTGTCCTCCAAGAAAGATCACCGCTCTGTAATTGATGGCCTTGGAGAGAGAGTCAGTTCTCCAGCCCAGGTATTCAACATCCACTCCCTTCTTCTCCAGAGCATTCTCTATGATCCTCAGGGAGAGGTTAGCATCTATCTCGTTGGCTATGACGGCGACCTTATCGATCTTGGGCCTGACAGCTGTCACCTGAGCAGGACCACACTTCAGCACGCTGACCCTGACGTACACACCGTTTTCAGAATACTCCCAGTCAGCTATGGGGGTCGGAGGGACGTAGTTGTTCGGACTCCCGCTCTCCTCCACCAGGTTTTCCGGGTTTAGAAGACCTGAGAGCAGGGACTCAACGAACTTCAATGGGGAGAAATCAAGTTTGGGCGTGGTCTCCACCAGAAGCAGCGTGTACCTGGATCCCGGAATTACGTAGGCTCTGAGAGGTTTGCCGTTGGAGAACCGTCCTATCTCTATGAAGACAGCCTTCAGGCTCCTGTTGGAGTACGGCGTGAACTTGAAGAACCCCACTTTGAAGAGATCAGCTATTCCGGACTTTTGGAGATAGTTGAGGACCTCCTGCTCGGTGACCGCCTGTCTGTAGATCGCACCCACGTAACCGCCGGTGGGAGGGCAGCATGAGACCTCCGCTACGGGCACCAGGAGCAGGAAGATCAGGAGGAGAGCGAGAAGAGAAAACCTCATCAACATATCCTCCAGGTCGCATAGATAACCTTTTCCATAAACTTCGATGGACGTTGAACATGTATCAAGTTTAATAGTTGAGGCGATAGGTTTCCCGATGTCCCTCTACATAGTCACGGGAGGACTCGGCTTCATAGGAGCGAATCTGGTCAGGGAGCTGATGAGAAAGGGCAACGAAGTGATAATAATAGATAGCCTTCACACGGGATCGCTGAAGAAGCTTCCTGACGGCGTCAGATTCATAAAGGGGAGGAGCGGAGACGTAACGAAAGTTAAGGACCGTGTGGACGGTGTATTTCACCTCGGCATGTACTCCAGCTCCCCCATGTACAGGGAGGACAGGAGGCTGGTGACTCAGGTCGTTGAGGACGCGATCGAGGTGCTGGAGTACTGCAAGGAGAACGGAGTCAAGCTTGTGTACGCCTCGACATCCTCCATATACAACGGAAACCCCCTTCCCTGGAGGGAGGACATGCCCATATTCGTGACCGACTTCTACACGGAGGCCCGCTACTACTTGGAGAGGTTGGCCCAGTTGTACGGGGATATGTACGGAGTTGAGAGCGTTGGTCTCAGGTTGTTCAGCGTTTACGGTGAGGGAGAGGAGAGCAAAGGCAGGTACGCCAACGTGCTGACCCAGATGGTGTGGGCCAAGCTTAAGGAGGAGCCTTTCGAGGTGTACGGGGACGGAACCCAGACGAGGGATCTGATCTATGTGGGCGATGTGGTGAGGGCCTTCCTGCTGGCGATGGAAAGCGATGTTCAGGGGATATTCAACGTGGGTTTCGGAAGAGAGGTCAGCTTCAACGAGATGGCTCGGCTCACCGGAGTCAGGGTGAAGTACGTCGAGAACAAGATCAAGAACTACGTGATGAGGACCTTGGCTGACACAACGAAAGCTGAGGAGGTGCTCGGGTTCAGGGCTCAGGTCCCGGTGGAGCAGGGCGTTAGAATTTTAGAGAGATACTACTCCAAGTTTCTGAGGGTCGTGTGAAATGCTGTTCGAGCTCGTGGTCCTCCTCCTGATGTTCTTCATAATCTGGGTTGTGGCCTCCCTTCCAGTGTTTCTGGCTGCCAGGGCTGTGGAGGAGCGGACCTCCTACGCCAAGGCCATGCTGGCGACACTAGCCGGAATAGTTGCTTCTTACGTTGTGATGAGGCTTCTAGAGCCCATGTCTCTGGTGATATCCCAGATAGCTGGTTTCTTCGCCACGATAGCTGTCTACAAGGCGATATTTGAGACCGGATGGGCCAAAGCCTTCGCCATAGCCATAATAGCGATCGTGGTGGAGATCCTCCTGGCGATGTTCCTGATGTTCCTGCTATCGCTGTTGGGAATCGCTATACCCTCCATGCTCCGGTTCCCTCATCCCAGAGCCAGGATGTTGCCCTTCTGATCTTTTCTCCACCTCTTTCAGGAAGAGGTGCAGCTTGTAGGTCGAGACGACCCGATCCTCCAGATATCTCCTAACCTTATCCTCGAGGAACTTGGTGAAGCTTCTCCATCTCCCAAAACCCCTGTTCCTCAGGATCTGATGGCTGGACCCTATCTCGGAGAGCACGTCCTTCAGGTGGACCCTCTCGTCCCCCACAAACCTCAATATATCCGGAGGTACCGGATCGCCGAGGACCTCCCTGACCCTGTTCCTGAGAACGGAGATCTTCCCGGACCCCCTCATCCCCAGGATCATGTAGTAAAGTCCAGGGCTCACCGGCCTGAGGGCATCTAGGAGGGAGTCTAGGTCATATATTATGAGGGTGAAACCCGAGTTCAGGGCTTTCTGGATCTCAGGCAGAACTCTCTCATCCGATTCAACGATCTCCGCAACTTCCTTGACGAACCTGCTGAACAGGACGTTCTCTCCATCGAAAAGAGCCAGATACAGAATTTTTACGTCCTCCAGCTCCACCAGAATTGCTTCCAGAGACGCGATCCTCAGGGCTCTGGATGGAACCGGCACCGACACCTTCAGACCAGAGATCTCCACGGGAATTCGCCTCTCGGCCATGATGTAATCCACGACCCTCGCTGCATACCTCTTGGCGAGATCCCAGCTGGCACCCGAGGAGATGAACTCCAGATGGGCCTGATCATCCACCTGCATGAGGAGGATCTCGGTCATCTCGTCCGGCTCGAAGCTCAGGATCTCCTGCCTGACGAGCTCCCAGTCCATACTCTCGAGGATCCCAGCACACCTGGGCTCGTGCACACTCATGAGCTTTCTATTGCCGACGTTCACCACGTCGTAAGCTATGGTCTCCAGATCTATGCCGAACCTCTGCCTCAGAACCACGCACATCATCGCAAGCCCTATCCTGAGCCAGGTCAGGTCCTCGGCGGGATCAAGCTCTATGGTGTAGCCGTAGGTGTAGTCCGAGTACCTTCCCCCCGTCTCGGCTATGACCTCCAGGCTCCTCCTGTCCTTCACGAAGTAAGTTCTGTCTCCGGATGATATCGGCCTGAGAGGACCGCTCAGGGTCCAGTAGACCCTGTTGGGCATCTTTCTGTACAGGCCAAACCCCGATGCAGGGGGATCCACCACACAGATGACCTCGGAGTGGAGCCTACCCCTTCTGTAATCCCCGAGCAGATCGGGCACCTCACCCCAGGACCTCTTCACCTTCTCGTACTCCTCCAAAGTGTAGCCAAACTTGTCATCTATGGCCCTGAAGTTCGTTATCGGGACCAGCTCGACCCCTGTGACGTAGCGGCCCCTCCTCCTGAGGCTATAGACCATTCCGTCGGAGCTGTAGTCTATGCAACCCACTTGGAACCTCTCGACGAGGTCGCAGTAGCCTATGTCGGGCAGGGACCTCAGGCCATCGGAGGAGAGCATCACCCTCTTTATTCCGTAGGGAGGAGCGAATTCGTAGAAGTTCAGGTTCCTCCAGACCCTCTTTCCCCTCTTGGTAAGCTCAGCTCCCCTGATGAGGTCGAGGTCCTTGAGGAGGTCGATCTCAGCCTGGCTGAGGGTCTGCCTGAGCGCAGGTGACATGAACTTATACACGGCCTCGAAGAGCGTTGAGTACTTGTTCTCCGGGTTGACCAAGGCGATCTCCAACCTCATATTGCTCCACTTCTCCAGGGCCTCGACTCCTCTCAGCAGAAGCTCCCTGTCCCAGCTTCCCCAGGGAAATATGACCGTCTCAGTGTATTTTATCCATTTCCTCCTCCCCTTTCTCCCCTCCCTCTGCCTAAACTCCCTCACAGATGGAGGAAGTCCTAGATGGACTATCCTGATCACGTTCCCTATGTCTATCCCCTGAGCCAGGGTTCTCGGGCTTATCAGAACCTTCACAACCCCCTCCCTGGCCAGCCTCTCTATCTCAGCCCTCCTCTCCTTATCGACGAGGTGATGGTGCGTGGCGACGCTCGAGGTGACCTCGGGATGCTCGGATATCAACCTGTTGTAGAGCTCCTCGGCCGATCTTATGCTGCGCGTGAAGACTATCGTAACGCCTCGGTCCTCGGCGTACCATCTCACCACCTCCGCCGGGTCCACAGCCGCCTCCGGGAGGTAGATCCCGAGGTACTTGGCGACCTCCCTCACCGAGTAGTACCTCCTCTTGAAGGCCTCGAAGTCGTCCAAGGTTTCCAGGATATCTCTCCCGACCTCAGCCCTGCTGAACTCGCTCCTCCTCTCCCTGACCTCCTCCCACACCCTCCTGAGATCCTTGCCCAGCACGACGTAGACCCTGTTCTCAGGTTTGAACGGCCTGCCCCTTATCACCTCAGTCTCTCTACCATTTATGTCGGTGAGCATTCTGGCCAGATCGTCTGGGTTTCCCAGAGTGGCCGTGAGAATTGCTATCCTGAAGTTCTTAGGGGACAGGAGCTTGAGGAGGCGGATCATCGAGATCAGGAGGGCTATGCATCTGGGATCGTAGAAGTCAAACTCGTCCAGCACGAGGAGATCCATCCTCTCCACAAAACCGTAAAGGATCTTGGGTCCTCCCGAGACCCACCTCTTCATGTCCGACATCAGGAAGGCCGGATTCGTTATGAGGAGGTGAAGCCTGGAGGCCACGAAGTCGGTCTTCCTTATCTGTCGCCTTCTGAGGGAGTCCATCGCCTCGGCCTTGAGTCCGAGGGCCTCGGAGTACTCCTTGAGCCTTGATATCTGATCGTTGGCCAGAGCCAGCGTGGGATAAACGACGAGCGTTCTCGCTCCATCCTTAGCGTAGAGGAACCAGGCCTCCGTCTTCCCGCTTCCAGCACCGCTTATCAGTATCACGTTCCTGCCGGATCTGAGGGCCTCCACGGTCCTGAGCTGGTGACCGTAGAGCTTGGCGCTGGCCAGGTACCCCCTCGATGTATTGGAGATCTCGGGCATGACGTCCGCGAACGTGACGTCGGTCTCGTCAGGCTCCTCCGCCTCCTGAACGTATCTGTAGAAGTCGTACCTCAGGCTTCTCAGCACCTCTTCGGTGTCGACGAGATCCATGTCCACATCAAGAGATACCATCTCGGGATAAAATAACGTTCACGAGGGCTCGGAGGAGACCGTCAGGTAAACGCCGAACAGGACCACGGCCCCTCCCAGTACAGTGGTCAGGGGAGGAACCTCACCGAACACGATCACACCAAGTATGCTGGCACCGACAGGCTCGCCGAGTATGCTGGCACTGACGACGGCGGCCTTCAGATACTTCAGGGCGTAGTTGTAGGAGTTATGTCCCAAACACGATGGTCCCACAGCTAGGAGGAGGAACAGGATGTAGTCCTCGACCCTGTACCCGACAAGACTGTTTCCCGCCATCACGGCCGAGAGAACGAGAGTCACGGCAGCTAAACCATAAACGACGAACGTGTAAGGGGCTAGATCAAGCTTCCTCCTGAGCTTTCTCCCAGCTACCAGGTATACCGCCAGGAGGATGGCTCCCACCAGGCTGAGCATGTCCCCGAGAAAACCTCCTCCCCTGAGGAGATCTCCTCCAGCTATCACGACTGATCCTGCTATGGAGATCGCTATTCCAAGAGCTTCTCTCCTGTTGATCCTCTCACCCAACAGGATCCAAGATATGAGAACCACGAAGATGGGCGAGGAATCGACTATCACCGTGCTGGCGGCTATGGTCGTGTACAGGAGGGAGGCGGTCCATGTCCCAAAGTGTCCTCCGAGGGCCAGGCCTGACACGAGGATGGCCGCTATCTCTCCTCTGTCCAAACTTCTAAGCTGTCCGATCGAACTGATGGCCAGGATGCCCATTATGGCGCTCGCTATGGCAAGTCTAAACCCTGCTATCACTAGGGGAGGAGCGATGCTGAGCCTTATGAGGATGCTCGCTGAGGAGACGGCAGAAATGCCTATCACCAGGGCGAGCTTCGGATTAACCCTCGGAGCTCGTCTCCCCGCGGTCGAGCAGTCCATAGAAACCTCCGAGCCTCCGCGTGATCCCCTCTGCCCGGCGGCGCGCGAGCTGATGAGGGGATCCTTTGCGTTCACCCTCATCTATAGCTTATAACCATTTGAGAAGAGCCCCCAGAGGATCCGTAAATTCAGATAAACTTCGAGGAATGAGGTGCCTCACACCTACCCGTCCTAACTTGTGTCCAAGCTTTTTTACATGTAGGTGGAGATGTAGTTGGGGTTTCTCCTGAGGACGGTGATACTCACTCACGGGGATACGGACGGCGTATGTTCCGGAGCTATGGCTCTGAAGGCCTTTCCTGGCGCTATTCTACACTTTTCCAAACCTGTAGGTCTTCTGGAGGATCTATCGATAGCCAACGAGGGAGACAGGGTCATCATATGCGATATAGCAATAAACGAGATCCACTGCGAGGAGCTTGTCGGGAGGCTGGAGAGGCTCAGCGAGGAGGGGGAGGTCTTCTACATAGATCACCACCCTCCCCCGAGGAGGATCTCAAGAATACCCGGAAAGGTGAGCTACAGCGATCCGGACGCGTGCGCCTCTGAGATGACTTACTACACGTTCAGGGATCTGATCCCGGAGGACATGGACCTGGTGGCCATCTTCGGGGCTGTTGGAGACTATGCCGACAGAACTCCAGGGATAAGGAGGCTTATGGACAGATGGGACGAGAGATTGGCCTACATGGAGTCGGGGATACTCTCTCAGGCAGTGATAATGCTCGGGAGGAACTACGATGCCAAGAGGAGGGTTATCAGGGAGCTGGTTGAGATGCACATACCGAGCACCGTCGACTGGATGCTGGAGCTCGCTTTGAAGCAGTGCAGGGTCGATCTGGAGCTGAGGGAGGAGGTAAAGAGAAAGCTTATTGTCTTGGAGAACCTAGCCTATGTGGTGAATCCCCACGGTCCGCTAGGAAAAGCTGCCAGCTTTGCGGCGGCGTTCGGCCACAGAAAGGTTGGAGTGGCTGTGGAGATCATAAAGAGGAGGGGGAAAATGCTGGCGGACATGAGCATCAGGGCCCTGGAGGACTTGGATCTGAACGACCTAGTCAGAGAACTAACCCCCAAACTCGGAGGCGAGGGTGGAGGGCACTCCAGAGCCGCAGGAGCTCGTCTTCCTGAGGAGACCTTTAAGGAATTCCTGCGCTATCTGGACTCCTCCCTATGAATACAGAGACTCCGCCCCTTTGCCCGAGGAACATGTAAGAACCGAAACTATCTGGCTGGCCTCCTCCTCGCTCATCCCAACCCTCTTGGTGAGGAACTTCAGGAGATCCTCCCTGCTCATCCCCTTGTTTATCCTCTCCTGCAACATGGCGATCAAAGATTCCATAACCTGTCTGCTTATCTCCGCCTCAAGGTCGAGCTTCTCAGAGATCGCTGCTACAGCAGCGAACAGAAATGAAAGGGCATCGTTGAACTCGTCTTCCCCGAGAGATGATTTGTCCAGGTCAACGTAAAGGACAAGCTCATCCTCATCACCTCTCAGAGCAAACTTAGCCAGCTCAAGCCTGTCGTTGAGTATGAGGGCAGTTCTGTACGCCTTGAGCCTATCAAGACCTCTCAGATAGGCAGTTTTATATCCCAGAGAGACGGCTATCCTGATCGTCTTCTCCTTAGGTGTGGCTAGGAAGCGGACGGGCATCCTCGGATTGACTGCTAGGAGCCCGATAACCTCCCCCTTGGGGTCAGTTATCTCCTTAACCTCCCAGGGCATGAGAACGATGTCCTTCGAGCTCTCATCTCCTTTGGAGAACCACTCCTTTATTCTCTCGAGGATCTCTTCCATGGTCTCCCCCTTCCTCATGTGGTCACTGCACCGATACAAAATAAAATCATCCGACCCTCCAAGGGGCGGTGCAGTAGAGGATGTTAGAGCTCCTCCTTAACGGCTTCAAAGGAGACACAGGTCATCGTGTTTCTTATTCCAGGGATCTCTCTGAGTTTGTCCACGACGATCTTGCCTATCTCCTCCACATCTCTCCCTCTGACCTTTATCAGAAGGTCCCACTCCCCGGAGATTATGTGGACCTCGCTCACTCCAGGTATTCTGGCGACGCTCTTGGCGACGTCCCTCTGGCTTGCCCCCGAGCTCGGATCGTATGAGGCGAGTATGAAGGCCGTGGTTCCCATGTTCAGCTTCTTGTAGTTAAGCTTGATCGTGAAGCTTTCTATCACTCCCTCCTTGACGAGCTTCATCAACCTGTAGTGGACAGTAGTCCTGGGGACGTTCAGCTTGTCGCTGAGCGTCGATATGCTCGCTCTAGAGTTTTTCTTCAGCTCCTCTATGAGCTTGAGATCGAGCTCGTCCAAGCAGGGACACCGGTTACCCCTAGACTAGATAAAAATATTAATTCTTTTGGTCCGTCAGAGGCCCGCTTTTCCCGGGCGTCGATCATCGGTCAGCATCTCCTGAGAACGTTCACCACAGCGTTGGAACCCGTCCCTCCTATGTTGACGGCGATCGCTGTTTCAGCGCCTTCGACCTGACACCGGCCGGCTCTGTCGGTCAGCTGAAGATATATCTCAGCCACTTGATACACGCCTGTAGCCCCCACCGGGTGCCCTCTCGCCTTGAGCCCTCCCTCGGGATTTATGGGGAGCCATCCATCCCTGTTGAAGTCCCCTTTCTCGACCCTGACGTGTGCCTTTCCCCTCTCCGCTACCCCCAAAGCTTCCAGATTGAGGTATCCCATCACACTGAAGGCGTCGTGGATCTGGACGAGGTCGACATCCCTCATCTTAAGGGAGGCCATCTTCAACGCTCTTTTAGCCGCTAGTTCAACCGATCTCAGCCTTGTCAGGCTGTCTCTCTGACATATACTTATTACATCGGTCGCGGCTCCAAAACCGGATATCTCAACTGACTCATCCGTCCTCTTCGACGAGATGACGAGAGCGGCGGCCCCATCTCCTATCGGCGCGGAGTCCAGCAGCCTCAGCGGTTCAGATATGTATGGGGATCTTAGGTAGTCTTCGATCGATATCCGGAACCTGAGCTGGGCATGCTCCGCGTTAGCAGCGTTCTCATGCATTAAAACGGGAAGATGGGCAAAGTCCTCCTCCAAAAGCCCGTGCTCCTTCATGTACTCTCTCATGATCAGGGCGTTGAGGGAGGGGAAGGAGGCCCCCAGGGAGGCCTCATATCTCGCATTCGCCGCCGTCGCCAGGGCGGAGGTCTGATCCGACACATCCGTGACGTCTGTCATCTTTTCAACTCCGACCACGAGCACGGAGTCGAATAGTCCAGACATGATTGAGATCGCTGCCCACATGACAGCGGCCCCTCCTGAACCACAAGCAGCCTCCACCTTGATGGAAGGAACTCCCGCCATTCCTAGGGCGTCGGCGATCACAGCCCCTAGGTTCTCCTGACCGTTCAGCACCCCTGAAGCCATGTTTCCGACAAGGATTGCATCCACAGATCCCACTTTCGAATCCTCTAGGGCCTTCAACGCCGCCTCCACAGCGAGGTCCTCAAGGTCATACTTCCAGAGGAGTCCTATCCTCGTGAATCCAGCGCCGTTCACGTAGACCAAGAAAGCTCTCCCTCCCTGATGGCTTTCAGATTGAGCTCGAGGTATTTCTCCGAAACGATGGTCCTCAGGGCCTCCTCCACCTTGTTCCTCTCAACGGGCATGAACCTCATCGAGGAGCCCAGCATGACCATGTTGGCGACTTTAGCGTTCCCCAGCTTGATGGCCAGCGATCCGGCGTCGATGAAGAAACCTCTCTCACCGAGCACAGCTTTGACCTCGTCGGGATCAGGGAAAACGTTGATCCCCAGGTGATGCGGTATGTGGACCTTGGCCGAGAGGTTGACGACAGCCCTTCCCTCATCGGAGAGATAGCCGGCATGTCTCAGGGCCTCGTACATGTCCATGGCTATCATCAGATCAGCATGTCCCAGGGGGATGGTCGGCGAGAAGCATCTCCCTATCCTGACATGCGAACAAACCGATCCCTCCCTCTGAGCGAGCCCCCTCCTCTCGCTGACCCTGACCGAATATCCAGACAGTAGGGCTGCCTCAGCTATAATCCTCGACAGCAGGACGACCCCCTGACCTCCAACGCCGCACACTATGACATCGAACTTCAAGGTTCCTCCCTCCTTATGGCTCCCACAGGACATACCTGCGAGCAGATGCCACATCCTGTACACGTGTCCAGGATCACGACCTTACCCTCCACGAGATCCATCGCCGGACAACCGATGGACAGGCAGGAGAGGCAGCCGATGCACTCATCTCCCACGCTGTACTTGGCACCTGTCCTCCCCTCCCTCCTGATCACTTGGAGCACGCACTCCCTCCTGAACACGACCACCGATGGCAGTGATTTGTATCTCGCCACCTCGAGAGCGACCTTCATGGCGATCCTCCCCTCATCCACGTTGTAGGGATCCACCGTGATCACGAATCCAACGCCGACAGCTCTGCATACGTCCTCTATGCTTACTCTCGGCCTTTCCCTGCCCACGTGATCTAATCCGGTCGATGGGTTCGGTTGATGTCCCGTCATGCAGGTCCACCTGTTGTCGAGGACAGCGATGACTATGGGCGCTCTCGATACAACTGCCTCCACGAGAGGAGGTATTCCAGCGTGGAAAAATGTTGAATCCCCTATGACGGCCACGATCGGTCTATTAACACCTGCTCTCCAGAGCCCTACCGCCATGGCCACACTGGAGCCCATTGCTATAGCTGTGTCTATGGCTCTCAGAGGAGGATTTCCTCCCTGGTTGTAGCATCCCCTGTCACCCAAGACTATTGCATCCTTCAGGCTCTTTATGGCCACAAACGCTCCTCTGTGTGGACATCCGGGACAGAGCTGAGGTATCCTTCTGGGCACCAGCTCCCTCGAAATCCTCGGCGGGTCACCGGTCAGCGCAGAGCGCACATCCTCGTATGTGATCTCCCCGTACTGTCTGAAGTGACCGCTGTGCTTTCCGATGATCTTGACACTGATCCCCTTCTCGTAGGCTAGCACGTATATCTGATCTTCAACTATGGGATCCAGATCCTCCAAGACTATTATTCTATCCATCTGAGACAGGAAGTCAGAGATGTCCGGTAGAGGATATGCTACAGACAGCTTGAGGACGTGAGGCCTCACATTTTCTCTCTCCACGACCTCCTTAAGGTGCAGATATGGTACCCCAGAAGTCACAACCCCCAGAGATCCGCTTCCCTCCTCAATCCTGACCCACGGTGACTTCCCGACAAACTCTCTGATTTCCTCCACCTTCCTGAAGAGCTCCGGTATGTTCCTTCTGGCGTTCGGAGCTATGGACACCAACCTGTCCGGATCTGACCTGAACTCGGCGATCCTTCCGGGCGTTCTCCCGCCGAGGTCAACGGGCTCAGACATGTGAGCGAGCCTGGCGGTGTACCTCATGAGGACGGGAATGTTGAACCTCTCAGACAGCTCAAAACAATGCTGAACGAGCTCCTTCGCCTCGCTCGGTGAGGAGGGCTCCACCACTGGTATGTGGCATATCACTGCGTGGTTCCTCGTGTCAGTGGAGCTCTGAGAGCTCTCAGGGACGGGATCGTCAGCTGATATTATCAGAAACCCTCCTGAGACGCCGGTGATGGCTGAGACTGCTAGGGGATCCAGTATCCAGTGAGTGCCCAGGTGCTTCATAACGCAGGCGCTCCTCACACCCGACAGCGCCGCAGCATAGGCCTCCTCGAAGGCGACCTTCTCGTTAACCGACCAGCAGACCAGCTCACCATCGATCTCGGCCAGATGTTTTATGACCTCAGAGCTCGGAGTTCCTGGGTATCCCGTCACCAGAGATACCCCGGACTCGTAAAGCCCCCTAGCTATGGCCTCGTTTCCCGACATCAGCCTGACCTCATAGTTCAGCACATCAGATCACCTCTTTTCGTGTAAAGGTGGGGAAAGGTGGAATTGTAGCGAAAGGTGCAATAGGTTGTCCTGGGCGAGCGAGGAGGAGAATAAAAGTTTTGTTAATCGACTATAAATGATCAGTTTATTGACGAATTAAGGGAGCAGGCCTGCTAGGATGCTCGAGGACGAGAACGAGAACAGGAAGAGCAAAGAACACAGAACACCTCTCCTTACGATAAGCCCCAAGGAGAAGCTCATCAAAAGCCCAATCACTCCCAGAGAGAACCAGCATCCGAAGAAGGACATGCCGGCCAGTATGCCTCCGGACAGGAGGCTGAGCAGGTAGGCCTCCCTCCTCTCCCTCTTGATGATCCTTCGCCACTCCTCATTTATCTCAGCATTACATCTCTCCAGCTCAGCCACCCTTCGCAGCAGGACGAACATGTCCCTCCTGCCCACGTTTGACATCAGGACCTTGGCCCACAACCCGTCCTCCCTGGACAGCACATCGTGCAGGGTTTCAGTTCCGACGACGAGCTCCGGATGCTTGTGAGACAGCGTTCTAGCAAGCCCTGTTCCCCTCTCCACAGCAGAAGCCAGCTCGTCCACAAAACCCGGGCTTGTTCCCTCGATCACCTCGTCGCTGAACCTGAAGATTGAGCTCACAAGCATTAGAGGGATGAAAAGAGGAACCAGAACGAGAGGATTGGTCCTCCTGAAGACGACGTTAGCAACCACTATCATTGAGAGCAGGAATCCAACGGAGAACACGAGTCCGAGGATCTCCCTAGACCTGACGAGAATATCTCTAAGCGATATTCTCAGAGTCCTGACGTAGGAGGAGAGGACCTCCTCGAAGCTGGCTCCCGAAAGCACGGACATGAGGAAATCGTCCTCTTTTAGGAGTTTCTTCAGGCTGACGCCGTCCACGCAGCTCACGACAGCGGCCCTCCTCACAGAGGGAAACTCCCTGCTGGCCTCTTCTATGCCCTTCCACGGGCTCCACACAGCTCCCGATGACAGGAGATAAAGAAACCTCGTTCTCCTGATCAATGAGCTAGGACACACGGCTCCCAGCATCCCTTTGAGAACTTGTAGATCTCCGAGACCTTCCTTCTGGTCATGAACACGAGGAGAACTCCGTCCAAGGCGTACTCGAGGCCCCAGCTCCTCCATTTACTGAGGAGATGCCCTCTGGACCTTCCATGAGTCGTCGCCAACACCTTAAACCCGCTCTCATGAGCCACGGCGAAGGCCCTCACATCTCCCGGATCGAGCAACTCCCCCAAGAACACCACGTCCGGGTTCCTGTGAAGCAGGTTTATCACAGCCCTCTCCCTGTTCTCCCTTATCTCGTAGGCCACATGCCTCAATCCGTACTGGTTCAGATCCTCTATCTCCCTGACCTCCTCGACGGAGATCACTCTGGTGTCCCTCGGGAGGGCCGCCAGTATGGCGTTGCAGAGGGTGGTCTTTCCCACACCAGTTCCTCCGGCCACGATCACAGGATCTCCTTCCTTCAAGGACTCCAGGATGAGAGAAGCCTCCTCCCTGCTGATGGTTCCGAGCTTTATCAGAGTGTCCAGTTTAAGCTCCCTCATGGCGGACAGGTTCCTGATGGACACTGATCCCGTGGAGGAGGGTGGTCCATCCGCGCTGATCCTTATGGTCCTCCCCATGAACCTGAGGTCCACCTTCGCGAAGGGACTCGCCAGGTCGAACCTCACCTCCTCGGAGCACTCGACAACAGTTCTGATCTTCTCAAACTCCCTCTCGCTGAGCACCACGTTCCTCACGGCTATCCTGCCCAGCTCTATGTGGTCCAAGTAGATCTCTTGGTTCAGCACCCCGTAGACCTCGGTCACCCCGTCCGAGAGGGCCAGGGACAGTATGGGCCAGAGCTTGGTGGACCTGAGGCAAACCTCCTCGATGAGCCCGGGCTCAACTCCCAACTTCGACAGAAACTCAGCCCTCAGCCTGTAGGCCTCCTCAAGATCGGGATTTTTGGGATAGATGGATCTGACGTGGTGAAGCATGACCTCGGCGGAGGCGTCCATACCGGAGGCTCTGCTGTAGGGAATGAGAACCCCTTCTCTTGGGTCAAGAAAACCTCCGAGAACCCTGATGCATCCTGATACGTCAACTGGTCTCGAGTTCTTGGGCACCCGGAGGAGCTCCCTCCTAAAGGGAAACCTCCTGATCTCCAGAACCTCTCCACCCCTCTCCTCTATGAGGGAGAGGGCAACCCTCAGGTCCAGGTCCTGAAACCTCATCCGAAGGAGTTTCCACGAGGTGAAGATATCGTGAAAATAAGGGGGAACTTATTGAAAACTTGTTCACAGCTCCAGAGGAGTTATGTGATCGCCCTCCCAGCCGAGGGCTCTCATGTAATGCCTGAGCTTGTCGGGAACCTTCACGATCTTCTCCTCTGGGGAGTAGTAGTTCTCGAAGATGGCGCATATCGTTCTGGTGGTCGCCAGGGCCGTGCTGTTCAGCGTGTGGACCAGGTCCTTTCTCCCCTTTCTAGCGACCTTTATCCTGAGCCTGTAGCTCTGCCAGTCGGTCACGTTGCTGCAGCTGACCACCTCCCTGTACCTTCCTTGGGAGGGGAACCAGACCTCCAAGTCGTACTTCTTGGCGGCGCAGTACCCGAGATCTCCTCCAGCTATGTTCACTACCCTGTAGGGAAGTCCCAGCATTTGATAGACCTCCTCAGCGTTCCTTATGAGCCTCTCATGCCACTCCCAGCTCTCCTCGGGGACGCAGAACACGAACTGCTCCACCTTGGAGAACTGGTGCACCCTGAATATGCCCTTGGTGTCCTTGCCATGGCTTCCAGCCTCCTTCCTGAAGCACGGGCTCACTCCAGCGTAGAGCCTCGGGAGCTCGTCCTCGGTGAAGGTGTCCCCAGCGTGAAGGGCGGCGATCGGGTGCTCGGAGGTTGCTATGAGGTAGAGATCCTCCTTCTCCACCTTGTAGATGGCATCCTTGAAGGTCTCCAGGTCCGTCACCCTGGTGTAGAACTCCTCCTTCAGCATGAACGGTGGAACAACGGGTGTGAAGCCCTTCTTTATGAGGTGATCCAGAGCCATGGCCTGGAGGGCTAGATCCATGATGGCGACATCCCTCAAGAGGTAGAAGAACCTGGATCCGGCCACTTTGCCGGCCTTCTTGGTGTTTATCAGCCTGAAGATCTCCTCCATCAGGTCAGCGTGGCCCGGGACCTCATGCTCCAAAACCTCATGTTCCACGTCGAACCCCTTGCACTCCTCCTTGAAGACCTCAAGCTTGCTTTTTGGGACCTTCGGGACTCCCCAGAATCTAACTGGAACGTTGTAGCTCTCATCTGGTCCCTCGGGGACGCTCTCGTGTACCAGGTTGGGTATATCCATGAGAATGGAGTTCCTCTCGTCCTCAATTTTCTTGAGCTCCTTCTCCATCTGGCCCAGCCTCTTGGCGAGCTCCCTGCTCTTTCCGATCAAGGCCTCCTTCTCCTCCCCCGAGGCAGATCCTATCTCCCTGTTTATCCTGTTCCTCTCCTCTCTCAACTTGTTCGTCTCCGTCAGGAGCTCTCTCCATCTCCTATCAAGCTCGAGAGCCTTATCAAGCAAAGAGAAATCCATACACCTCTTCTTCAAGCTATTCCTTATCAGATCGGGGTTATTTCTCAGAGCGTCGAGCACGGACCAGCCCATCTGTGATCATCCCTCCGAAGAACTTCCTGATTGCTATAAAAGTATCCGAAGACCTAATAAATTAGGGGAGGAAGGTTGATTTATGTCGATCGCCAAGGAGGGTTTCACCCAATTCCAGGGCAAGGAGTTCTACTTGGAGGTGCTTAGGCCGGGCGTCTTCTCGCTGACCGAGGTGAGGAGGAAGGTATCCTCCTTCAGGACGAGGGCCGGTCAGCTGGTTGAGGTGATAGATCTCGAGCACGTGGGGAGATGTCTCTTCATAGAGAGGATAATGATGCTCTCCCTCAACGACGAGTTCATATACCACGAGGTCCTGGTGCATCCGGTCCTCCTAGCCCATCCAAACCCGAGAGACGTGCTCATAATAGGCGGCGGGGACGGAGGTGCCCTGAGAGAGGTCCTCAAGCACCCCTTCGAATCGGTTGACCTGGTGGAGCTGGATCCCGAGGTCGTAGAGCTCTTCAGGGAGAAGGTCAAGGAGGTTCCGCAGGGAGCGTTCGAGAGCGACAAGCTAAACCTGATCTTCATGGACGGGAGGAAGTATGTTGAGGAGTGCGACAAGAAGTACGACGTGGTGATAGTGGACCTGACGGATCCCAAGGGGCCATCCGCCAAGCTGTACACCCTGGAGTTCTACCAGGCCATAAGGAGGATACTGAGGGAGGACGGCCTCATGGTCACCCACAGCGAGGGGGCCAGGCTCTACTCAAAGGTTCTCTCGAGCGTGTTCGCCGCAGTCAAGGAGGTGTTCCCGATAGCCAGGCTGGCCAAGGCGTTTGTACCATCTTTCAAGGACGAGTGGACCTTCTCCATCGGGAGCCTCAGGTACGACCCTGCCTCCCCGGAGGTGGCCGAAAGGCTTGAGGAGAGGGGCATAGACACGAGGTTCTACTCCAAGGACGTTCATCAGGCCCTCTTCACCATGGACAAACTGCTCGAGAGGTGCATAGCTTCAGGAACTCCCAACAGGGACGACAACCCGGTGGAGATCGACTGAAAAGGTAAATAAAGTATCGAAGGTCTGAAGGATGGGTGTGAAGATGAGATCGACGATATCCGTCATAAAAGCTGACGTTGGTGGTCTGGCGGGCCATCACATGGTTCCCGAGCAGCTCTTGGAGGCGGCCCGCAACTCCTTGGCCGAGGGAAAGAAGAGCGGGATAATAGAGGACTTCCACGTGACGGCAGTTGGCGATGACCTTCAGCTCATAATGTCCCACACGAAAGGGGAGAACAATGAGGAAGTTCATGAACTAGCGTGGAACACGCTTAAGAAGGCCGCTGATGTAGCTAAGAAATTGGGGCTCTACGGAGCTGGTCAGGATCTCCTGAAGGACACTTTCTCCGGCAACGTGAAGGGGATGGGGCCTGGAGTAGCTGAGATAGAGATGGAGGAGAGACCCTCTGAACCTATAGTCGTGTTCATGGCTGACAAGACGAGCCCCGGAGCGTTCAACCTCCCTCTGTTCAGGATATTCGCCGATCCCTTCAACACAGCAGGCCTTGTCATAGATCCGAGCATGCACGGTGGATTCACCTTCGAGATAATGGACGTCTACGAGAACAAGATCGTTAAGCTGAACGCCCCCGAGGAGCTCTACGACATACTGGCCCTGATAGGAAGCATAGGAAGGTACATAATAAGGAGGGTCTACAGGAGGTCGGACGGGGAGACGGCGGCGGCCGTCAGCACGACCAGGCTGAACCTGATAGCCGGGAAGTACGTGGGCAAGGATGATCCCGTGGCGGTAGTGAGGGCCCAGCACGGGTTCCCCGCCCTGGGAGAGATCCTGGAGCCGTTCAGCTTCCCCCACCTGGTGCCCGGATGGATGAGGGGCTCCCACTATGGTCCTCTCATGCCCGTCCCCATAGAAGACGCCAGACCCAGCAGGTTCGATGGTCCTCCTAGGATATGCGCCCTCGGATTCATACTCCACGAGGCCAGGCTCGTCGGACCGAGTGATCTGTTCTCCGATCCGGCCTTCGACGAGGCGAGGAGAAAGGCAAACATAATAGCCGACTACATGAGGAGGCACGGTCCCTTCATGCCGCACCGCGTGGAGTCTCACGAGATGGAGTACACAACATTGCCCGGTGTACTGGAAAAGCTGAAGGAAAGATTTGAGGAGCTGGAGGAGTGAGGATCAATCGGGAACGGAGGAGGCCATCTCTCTAATCTTTTTTTCTGGGTCGCTTGCCTTTACTATCGCTGAGGCGACCAGGACACCGTAGGATCCGAGTTCAATGGCTCTTCTGACGTCCTCTCCGGTGGTTATGCCGGCTCCGCATATTGGAAGTGCTGAGCCGGAGTGCCTTCTCACCGCCCTCACGGCCTCGGTCACGACCTCGGGCCTGGCCTTCGAAACAGAGATCCCAGTTCCTATGAGATCTGGCGGCTCGACAGCTACTGCTGAAGGATTCAAGGAGGCCACAGCCCCTGCCTCAAAGGGATCCGTGCAACACACAACGGAGATCAGTCCTTCCTCTGAGAGCATCCTCACGCATGAGGCTATGTGGTCGAGCCTCACCCTTCTCTCGCTGTGGTTCAGCAGAGCACCGCTTATTCCGTAGTGCCTCAGAAGTCTCGGACTGATGCTTCCGGTGTGAGCTCCGGGCTCGACAGGATCCACATGCTGAACGAGCACGGGGATGTCCACCTCTCTCGCAACGATCGGAGCTGACAGGAAGTTCGGTATGACCCCAACCAGAACCCCGGTCTCCGAACTCACTTTTTCGGCAGCCCTAGCCAGTGAGAGAGCTCGATCTCCGGAGGCCTCCAAATAAGCCTTCATGTTCACAAAGATCCTGGGAACTTCCGTTGACATCACGATGATCGGCCCATCACAAACCTTTTAAGTTTGGGTGCATTTCCCATAGCTCAACAAATTTGAGGAGGGTCAAATTCATGGATGCCGCATTACCCGGAGTGATCGTTGGCGCTTTATCCGTCCTCGGCGTTGTCGTTGCTCTTCTCCTCAGGTATAAAATATCTAAGATGGAGTCCGGAACCGAAAAGATGGTACAAATAAACAGAGCTATAAGGGTGGGCTCCGCCGCCTACCTGAAGAGGCAGTACAAGGTGATCTTGGGAGTAATGGTCGCGCTCTCGATCTTCATATATCTCTTGGACGTGATAATGAACGGAGGCATCCCGTTCATAGCTTGCTCCTTTGCCCTCGGAACCATCTGCTCCCTGCTGGCCGGATACATAGCCATGGACACGGCCACGCTCACGAACGTCAAGGCAGCTCAGGCAGCTAGAGAGAGCGAGACGAAGCCCCTCAAGGTGGCCTTCTCGGGAGGAGTTGTGCTCGGACTCAGCGTCGTGTCGATGAGCCTTCTTGGAGTCACAGGTCTGTTCTACCTCTACTGGTCGCTCACAGGAGATGTGCACAAGGTCCCCCTGCTGATAATGGGGTTCGGATTCGGCGCCAGCTTGGCAGCTCTCTTCGCTCAGCTCGGAGGAGGGATCTACACCAAAGCGGCCGACATAGGGGCTGACCTGGTAGGGAAGGTGGAGGCCGGAATTCCGGAGGATGACCCGAGGAACCCTGCAGTGATAGCTGACAACGTGGGCGATAATGTCGGGGACTGTGCTGGAAGAGGAGCCGATCTCTTCGAGTCGCTCTCGGCCGA
>CAZGKA010000113.1:0-5661 GCA_964525965.1 uncultured Nitrososphaerota archaeon | reverse complement strand
GACCGAAATCAGATCATGAAATCTCTCTACCTCTAAAATTCTGGTTATCTCCTGGTTACATCCCAAAATAAGAGAGAGGAGGCCGAGGAAGGGCCTCATGAATCCGCACCTTTGATCTCAGTCACCGAGAGTTTGACCAGTCCTCTCCCTATGGACCTCCCTCCTCCGAGCTGAAGACCGACCTCCTCACCGAACCTGAGGATCCTGTCCAGAACAGCGTTCATACCGTTGACCAGCGCCGCGGAGCATCCTCTGAAGTCCAGTATCATCAGAGCCCTGAACTCGGCTCCCGGAAGCACGAACTCATCCCTGAAGATCCTCTTCTCCTTGACCTTCATCCTCTTCCTGTCCATGGCAACTCGCGTCATGTACCCCAGGTGAACAGCCCCTGCAGGAACAGCATCCGACAGCCTCATGCGGGACGCTATGCCGGGAGCGCCGAACAGTCTGCATATGGGACAGGCCCTTCTGAGCAGCTCCTCCCTCTTCCTTTCATCTGTTACATCCAGGCTCTCACCGGTAAGTCTCTTGATCTCCTCAAGATCTCCATCGAACTCGTGTGCGACGTCCCTCATCCTTTTGAACTCATCGATCCTGCTGTGTCCCTTAGCAACTCTCTCCAGAACGCTATCTCCCAGCGAGCCTCTCAGAGATTCAGCCACAGCTCTCAAGGCCCCCTTAATTGAGCTCGATGGTATGACGGGGACGAGGACCTGGGACCCTCCCACGAAGGCCGGCGCCTTGAGGACCTCCTTCATGAACCCCAGGTTTCCCGCCCCCACCGAGAGGGGGGTCTCCACGGACAGCCTCAGGGAGTACGCCACAAGGTCATCTGTAGAGCGGATCATCATACCACCACCCGAGCGGAAGGAGGATGTTCAGCCCCAGGTGGGAGAGACCATCCCATCCAAGGACAGCTGCCCTGGCCAGGGCCTCAGCCACCTTATCCTCACTTCCTTTCGCTCTCATCAGGAACACGCTGCCTCTCTCCGAGCACATGAGCTGAGGTCTGGGGATTCCGGTGGAGTTGGAGAACGAGCTGAAGACAGCGGTTCTTCCCAGGACTAGAGGCTCCCCACCATCCATGACGACTTCAGGGGAAACTTCCCATCCCTCGGGATCTCCAGGGATCGGTGAGGAGATCCACGGACCCTTAAGCCGGGTTACCAGGGATCTGGCGTAAAGAACGAATCTGCACTCATCTCCCACCTTAGCTATCTCCTCCATCGCTCTGTCTTGGAGCTCCGGGACTATTTCCTGGACTGAGGTCTCCTTCACGACGTCGACCTTGGCTCTTCCCAGTCCTCTGCTAGTTCCCCTTCCGATCCATATCTCCCCGACCTCCTTGACGAATCTGGCCACCTCCTCCGGATATATGGCCAGGGTGATGAACTCCTGTCCCGGCACTAGGACCTCGTAGTTGAAGAGCATGCCCGTCTCGTGGGCTCTGAGCCTCTTGTTTATTCCCACGGACGTGAGGACCTCCACCTCCACCTCGTGTGACCTAAGCTTACCTCCGCTGTGGAAGACCAGGGATCCCTGGGCCGGTTTCGTGGATCCCGGGACGCCTCTCATCAGCGGGCACTTGAGGTCCACGTTCTTCGGGATCATCTCCAACAGCTCGTCCTTGGAACTGACCTTGCTGAGCTCCTCAATCTTATCTCTGCCGAGGACGTCAATGAGCTCTCCCTCCTTGCACTTGTACACGAACGGAGTTGCGGGCTTGCAGACCTCCTCATGGCCCAAATTTCTGTGAACCGGATAGGCAGGATGCACCACGCATGAGGGATCGGTTATCTCCCTGGAGGCGTATTCCTCACCAACGTATCCGTACCTCACCGCTCCGGTGATCAGAGCTCCCCTGAGCACGGTTCCCGGTATCCAGTCCAGGGAGGAGTAGCCTCCTCTCCCGGATCTAGCCACTATGAGTGTCGGAGACTCCAGACTAATCCTCAACAGATGGACCACAGACATCCTCCCACCTCCACTTAGCCAGGCCGTCCAGAAGCCTCCTTCCGACCTCATCCAGGGAGTCCGGCTCCGGCTTGATGGATCTGACTCTGAGATCCACGAGAGATCCTTTGCCCAGAACACCGTATCTCAGCTCGTCCAGCGCTGCCAGAACGAGCTTGAGGGCCTTCTCTCCCATCGCCCAAACCTCGCCCTCGAACTCAGTGTAGAGAGGAACGACCTCCATGGTGAACAGTCTCCCCTCCTCAACCTTGCCTCTGGCGGGGTTCATGGAGGTCCTCGTCAAGGGGAAGGTTCTCACCAAGCGCGATGGCTTAAGATCGGACACTCTGACCTTGGAGCACGCAGTTACGGGAGTTCCGGGCATTCCAAACACATCACAAACATCGCAAACTCCGTTCTTATGAGCTTCTGAGATCTTGGAGGGATCTATCTCTCCGCACGAGGACATCCCCACGGACGCTGCGGCCATGTGAGCTGAGGTTCTGAGCACGCCCTTGAACGAAGTTCCGGGTATCAGCACTTTATCCCTCATCTTGACCGTCGGCACATCCGTGGAGCTCAACAGGGAGTAGGGAGCTCCGACGGTCAGGAGGTTGAGGTTCCTGAGGACGATATCCGCCTTCCAGACGACCATTCACCTGGCACCTCCCATGACGATCTTACACAACCTGTTGAGATCCTCCAGCGGTGTTGCTTCCTCCCCTGTGGCGAGAGCCTCGATAACCCTGTGAATGACCTCTCTCTTCTCCTCCTTATCCTCTCTGGCCTTGTCCCTCACCAGGACAAGCCTGACCAGGTCGGCAAATCCCCTGTCCTCCGAACTGTATCCCAGGCTCTCAGAAATCATCTGAGCCCTTCTCACCAGGTCTCTGACGAGCTTGGCTCTCGGAACCTCCCTGTTCGGTGGTCTGAAGGACATGTAGGCTGCGCGGAACATCTCCTCGTAGAACCTGCTGAGATCAGCATCGCTCCTACCGTTGGGCTTGACTCCAAGGACGATCTCCACGAAGTCGAGTATGTTTCCAACCTTCGCCTTCTTGGTGAGGCCCTCAAACCCCTTCACTGAGAAGCTGGATGACCTCCTGAGGGATCTGAACGGATCCACGTTGGGGTTCGGCGCTCCGCTCAGGCACAGTACCCAGGGCTGGGTGGACAGCCTTTTCTCATGCAGGAACTTCATTCTGGTTCTGATAACCTTATCGGAGAGCACGCCTCTCTCGGCCACATCGAAGGCCAGCGCTCCATCGAAGCAGGGGAACCTCCCCACCTTCTTGGCCTGATCTATTAGCTCCCCGCTGGCACTGAGCAGGAGCCATATGTTCTGCCTGGCCGGGGCCACGGATATCCCAGCGCTCAGGGTGGCCCCTCCCGACCCGCTGGCGTCGAAGAAGTGTCCCATCTCTCTGGAGAACTCTATCATCATCGTCACGACGAACGGGATCGCTGCCCAGGACGGAAGAAACAGGAGAGCGTCATCTCCTCCAATGTACTGCAGGCCCAGCAGCGCTCTCGAGATCTCCTTGTTGGGATCCGCTCCCTCGACATCTTTCAGACCATTTCTTATGGATTCTATGGCTTTTCTAAACGCCTTTTTGAGTGCTAGATCTATCCTTGCACTTCTCTCGAGGGCATCGCTCAGGCTGAAGGCCTTGGACATGAAGGCGCCCATGAGGTTTCCATCCACATCCACGACAGCCAGGTTGAGCAACCTCTCCCCCTCCGGCTTGGAGTCGTGGCCGGCGATTATCTCCATGATCATGTCAGCGACCTCTCCCCACTTCCTTCCTTCGAACACCTCCTGTACGGTAATCTCACATCCCGGATCCGGACGGGCCTTCTCCCACTTGTTTCTGATGTGTCCAAACTCTCTGTACATCCTGTACTTGGCCCTGCACTCCCTACAGATGTCAAGCTCCTCATCCCCGAACTTCACACGCTCTCCTTCAGCCGGCTTCCTCTTGCAGAGATCGCACACCTTCTCGATACCCGTCAGGAGCGCGGGCTCTCCTGCGATATCCTTGACGAAGAGCTTTTCCCTCAGCAACCTCTCCTCCAGCTGGTCAAACATCTTCCTGTAGTTCGGCGAGAACTTCGTGTGAACTATTCTGACGTTCAGCCTTCCCAGATCACCCAATCCCTCGCTAAAAGATCTTCTCAAGTACTCACACGTTCTGTCAAGCAGTTTATCAGGAACAAGGGCCTGAATATTCCCTCCAGCTGAATAGAGGAAACCCTCGACGGGATACCAGACGCCATCGCTCTCGAGGAGGTTGTACTGGAGGTATCTCAGGGCGTTGAACATAACGGCCAGATCGACCACGTAGCTGGAGGCGGAGACTATCTGAAGCTTCTCCGAACCCTTAACGAAGCTCTGTATGCTCGCTACATCGACTAGAACTAGGTTAACCTCAGATCCAGTGCTCTTTCCCTCCTCGGACTCATCTCTGAGGATGTCTCCCAGAGGGGTGGTCGCTAGCTCCTTGGCGCACCTCTCCGTGAGATCCAATATCCTGTCGCTGAGCTTCTCCCATCTATCCCAGGTCTCCTGACCTCCCTTCACGTACATGATCGAGAAGGCCTCCTCCTCACTCATTCCAAGGGATTTGGCTATCTCGGGAATAACTAGAGATTTGACTATCGAGTTCACTCGATCGGTCGCCGCTGCAAGCCTGTCCGCCTCCTTGAGCACCTCCACAAGCATGTCGTGGTCCCGCTCGTGGTGCCTCTTGATTACATCCACGATCCTGGACAGGTCCTCATCAGCCCTCCCCTTGAGCGCTCTCCTCAACAACCACTCCGCAAGGGAGGCACTTTCCTTCGCGTGTTCCCTCGGTTTGAGAGGCTTGGCTATGTCGTGCAGCAGGGCCGCTATCCTCAGCACAGCCAGATCCTTTCTGGACAAGCCCTTCTGAACTCCAATGGACCAGGCCAACGATGATACCGCCAGCAGGTGAACTATCAGGCTGCTGCAGTTGTAACCCGGCCTGGTGTCAGCCGGAATCTTGGATATTACTATCTCCGCATCCCTGCTTTCCCTGTCAAAGATCTCGAGCACGTCATTGAGTCCAGATTGGAGCAGCACTTCGAGGTCCTTATCCAGGAACTGTTCCAGAGGTTTACGGGACTCTTCCTTGAACTTCTTCTCAAGTATCCTCCAAATGAAATATATCTTGAAGGGAGACCTGATCAGTCCGAATATCGGATCGATCATGAGAGGCGCCTTGAAGTAAAGGGCTATCAGATCGGCTACAAGCTCAAGAAGCTCACTCCTGCTCAGATCCTCTGCATACTGCACTCCCTCAGCGAGAAACCTTTCCAGCCACTCCAGATATTCATTGTACCTTCTGATCTCCCCCTCCGTTATCTCAACAGCGAACTTAACTCCCCCGGAAGGATCTCTCAGGGGGACCTGACAACCCTTAACTATCCTGACCATGATCATCCCTCCAGCAGCTCACCCAGCGTACGACGCCTGATCTTCTCATCAAGAGCGCTTTCAATCACCTGATTGAGAACGAGACCCGGATTGTCCCATCTATGCGATCCTCTCTTCAAAGTTTCAGCGCTGATCTCCACCTCCATAAGGTCGGCTGACTCGAAGTTCTCGGGGACCCTGGTCAGCGGTGTGCTCCTCTCCCCCTCCTCAAGGTAAACAACCTGGCTTAGGTCCTTGGCTATCTTTATCAC
>CAZGKA010000112.1:0-4269 GCA_964525965.1 uncultured Nitrososphaerota archaeon | reverse complement strand
CTTGGGGCATATCATGGTGTATCAGGAGGACCCCCGCAATCGATGTCTATAAATCTTTCCCAGGCCTTGTTGGGATCATGTGGAAAATTAGTTACAATTATAAGGGTCCCCCAGCTAGAAGGAGGAGAAGAGCCTCAAATATTAGAGGTGTCTGTTGTTGAAAGTCCTGAGGTCCGTCACGAAGGCTGTTAAGAGAAAACAGGTCGCGATAATTGTAGATGGACCCAACATGCTTCGCAAGGACCTGAATGTGAACCTGGAGACCATAAGGAAGATAGGCATGGACCTAGGAAGGCCGGTAATGTCTGTCGTGATACTCGATAGAAAGGCCTCTGAGAAGCTTGTGGAGGCTGTCAACAACGCTGGTTTTAGAGCCATAATATCCACTGGAAAGGTGGAGGTTGACTTCACCATAGCCGCCATGGAAGCGATAGCAACCGACAAAATAAACACCATAGTTCTGGTGACCAGAAGCGCTGCTTACCTACCGATAGTCCATAAGGCCAAGGAATCTGGTAAAGAAACAGTTGTCATAGGTACAGAACCGGGCTTCAGCGTAGCACTCAGGAAATCAGCAGATATATCAATATCACTTGCGGAGGGAAGCCCCTCTCTTAAGTTTGAGAGTGATGAAGAAGAATCCTACTCCAGCGAAGGTGAGGAAAACCTCTACGAAGAAGAGGGTTTCTAGGGATATCCTGCCGAAGAGATATTCTCCTGAGAACTTCAAAGCAGGCCAGACGAGAATTGACATCAGAGCCCCTAGGAGCCTCTCGTAAGGGTCTTCGTGTTTAATTAGCTTCTCTAAGAAGCTGCCGAAGAACATTACCGTCATGGAAACGGCTACCATAAATGATGAGTCTTCCATTATTTTAGCTAGAAGGATGTAAGCAGTAAATCTATGGGCTAAGGATGTGGCCTCGTTGTATATCATCCCGAAGGTGGCCAGCAGACCTATCAATCCCACAACGAAGGAGATAGCCCCTATATCCCTTCCGAAGTAGTTTACAATAGATACCACTCTTTTAACAATGCTAAATGCTTTATCTAGTAGAAGAAGCCCTATAGTGAGCCCCAATCCAACTAGAAAGAACCTCTGCAACCCTAGCAGATAGAACAGCGCTGCTAGAAATATGGCAATTCCGGGCACACCCAGAGCAATAGCCCTAGTTTCTGGACTCTCCAACAGCTTATCTATGTATTTTTTGAGCAGGAAGTATGTCTCTTCCAGATTTCGGCTCTGCTGAACTATTACTCTCCTCACAGATATGGTCTGGCAGTATCTGAGGAGAAGAGGTATCACTCGTTCATCGTCGGCGCCGTCCGACACCAATATTATGAAATCGGGCTTGAATCTCTTAGTGACAGCATCCATCTGCCTTATTATCTCCTGATCCGCTCTGAGATCTGTTTTCGGATGCCCCGTAACGGTAACTACCTCAACCTCGGCCTCAGGAGCTTCTTCTCTCGTCTCCTCATACACTCTCACGGCGCCGAATATGGCGTTCGCATCCGCCTCCGTGGGATCGGCCACAGCCAGCGCTGTAGCAGCTTTCAGGTTCTCCTCCCTACCAATTACAGGACCTTTTATGCCTGCTTTTCTACCTAAATCATCGTCTATATCAACGCAGAGCACTAGGATCTTCCTGAAGCTACTACGGGTGACGTCCGTGTTCATGATTCGAGAATGCTCCCCCAGCTCTCTTCAAACACTCAAAATAAAAAGGTTGAGAGATGTAACCTACTCTCCAGGAACTTTTATTATACCGGCCTCTATGAGAGCTCTCAACTCCTCCAGAGTGAGTTTTTCTCCAGATTTAAGCTTCTCTTTTGCCTCTGTTATGATTCTGGCCTTGATCTCCTCCTCTCTCTCTATTCTCTCTCCTTCTATCTTAGCCCTCTGCTCTTCAAGCTTGCTTCGTATGATGGATAACTCGTTGAAGATCTGATCCATATCCTTCTTCATGGCGTCTATTCTATCGCTGAGCTCCTTCATCTTATTGCTCAGCTCCTCTATTTCAGGCTTTCTTGAATCAAGCTCTTCTATAATCTTAGAGGCTTGTTCGTTTATCTCCCTCACACGCTCGACTCTCTTCCTTATTTCCTCGTTGGTGTCCCTCAGGAAGAAACGCCATCTCTCCAGATCAGCTAAGATCTCTATCTGTTTTCTCTTGAGGGCCTTAGCCCTGTTTATCTCTTGAAGTAAGGCCTCCAGATGACCGATGCGCATGACAAGATCTCTCTCAGCGTCCTTCGAGAGAGGTTGCGTCTCTATCCTCTTCTCAAGTCTTCGGATTCTCTGCCTTATGACTCTTTCCGGAATCCCTACGCTTTTCATGATCTCCTCATATTCTTTCTTTATCTCCTCCGCCTTCTTCTTGGCCTCCAAGAACTTCTCTAGAGTCTCTTTCTTCTTCTCCTTGAGCTCATTTATCTCCTCTCGGAGTTTCCTTCTCTCCTCGAGGATCTTCCTGAGCTCCTCTCTCTTGCTTTTGAGCTGATTTATAATCTCCCTTCTTTTGCTTCGCAGGCTGTTGAGCTCTTCTATAAGCCTCCTCCTCTCCTCTCTGATCTGATGAAGCCTCTGCCGCAATTCTTCTCTTTGAGCCTTTAGAATTTCTAAGGAACTTTTAGCGGCCTCCATGCGTTCGCCTCCTTGCATGAGTGGAAGATCTCATAGATCGCCCCCTATCGGGGCCTCGGACATGTCCAGTGTGATTACAATATAAATATTCTCCTCCTCCACTTCATCGGTAAGGATTCTCAAAAACAGAGGGAAGAGGAGGGTTTCACTCAGACCTGAACTATGTAAATATCAGCACAAGCTTTAACGAGCTCATAAGGAACAGTCATTCTTTTAGCTCCTCTCTTCTTCTGTCCTACTATGATGGCCGCTAGCCTGCCCTGTGAGTCGTCCATCACGAAGTCCTCAACGATCCCCAGATATTTTCCTTCAGTAGAGAAAACGGCCATCTCAAAAAGTTCGGAGAGACGTCTTACCATGCCTTCCACCTCAAACATCCTGCTCCTAATTACCTGAGTATTATTCTAGCGTCCACCACTTTTATACCGTCAGGGTAGGCTATCACGGGGTTGAGATCCATCTCCGAGATCTCCTCTATATCGAGACCCATCTGTCCCACCTTCACCAGGGCGTCCTTCAGAGAATCTATGTCAACTGGAGGAGAGCCTCTGTATCCCTCGAGGATCTTATAGCTTTTTATCTCCTTGATCATTTCTTCAGCGTCTAGGTCACTCAGCGGAGCTACTCTGAAGGAGACGTCCCTAAATATCTCCACAAACACGCCTCCGAGTCCGAACATAACCGTTGGACCAAACTGAGGATCTCTTATCAATCCTATAATGACCTCCACTCCACTGGGAGCGAACTCCTGAACTAGGATGCCTTCTATTCTAGCGTTCGGCTTGTGGGACCTGACATTTTCTATGATCCTGTTGTAGGCTTCCTCGACCTCTTCCTCGTTTTTAAGGTTAACGATGACACCACCGACATCGCTTTTATGGACCACATCCGGCGATACTATCTTAAGAACAACAGGAAAGCCAATCTCTTTGGCTTTCTGAGCAGCCTCCTCGGGGCTTTTGGCGAGGGCGATCTTGGTGACCGGTATTCCATATTTAGCTATTAAGCTCTTGGCCTCATGCTCATAAAGAATTTTCCTTCCCGCGCTGATCGCGGCCTTTATTTCCTCCGGAACCTCTCTCCCCTCACTGATCACAAAACTCACCCCCTTTCGTAGAACTGGCAACACTTTTAAATTCATCACTTTATTCCGAACTTTCTCCTTATCCTCTCAATACTCCTCTTCCTGAGCTCCTCCAACTTGAGGGTTCTCTCATCCGCTTTCTTGTCAACAGCTTCTTCCTTTTTCTTTCGAGCCAGAAATTCTTTTGGAAGGAAGTACCTCCCCTGGGGGTCCTTTCTCAAAGTTCCATAAATAACCAATGACTCAAGCTTGGAGAAAGCTTTGGATACGGGAATCTCCATATCCAGCGCTATCTCGTTTAAAGTGACAGGCCCTCCTCCATACTTTTCGACTATGAGTCTGATGACATTGCGAGATCCTTCGGGTATGCCTCTTAGGAAATCTATGAGCGGAAGTTCTCTCTCCTCGATCTTCTCGAAGATGTTCATATCAACCCTGTCAGAGGCCAGCACGACAGCCAGGTCAACAGCCTTCTCCAGATACGATAGTAACCTGGCTGGATTTCCATTGGCCAGCTTGTTGGCTCTGACAACAACTTCCT
>CAZGKA010000111.1:0-13642 GCA_964525965.1 uncultured Nitrososphaerota archaeon | reverse complement strand
CGTATATGGTTCCTCCCTGCACGAAGGGCGCTGGGAAGTCTGAGATGGGCGTTGCCGCCAGCGGGGAGACGCCCACCAGCAGCAGGGCCACAAGCACGGTCAGGATTCCAACAGTTGCGAACCTCTTCATGTTTGCACCTCCCAACCTGACGGTTGGGCTGGGATCCGCGTGATGAAACACTATATAAACATGGTTGTTGAAACGTTGCTGAACGTTGCATAGCATGCTTAGAAGAGTTTAGGTGACTATTGCAAACTATCATTAAACTAAGGGAAGTAACAGTTGTTAGTTTTGAATTTATACAATCCATAAGTTAGGAAGAACGGAGGTTGAAGTAAAGACTTAAGAAGATCCACGAGCTCAGGGTTTGGAAAGGCCCCGGTAGCTCAGCGGTTAGAGCGGCCGCCTCGTAAGCGGCAGGTCGGGGGTTCGAATCCCCCTCGGGGCTTCTTATCTCCTGATATTTTGCCATTAATCAGTTCTCTTCCTGAGATCTCTGGTTCCAAGAAGCTCAAACATGTCCTTTCCCTGCTTCACAGATGAACTCAGCTTATCCAGCACAATTTCGGCAGCCCTTTTAACAGCACGGGGGTTCGTGGAAGAGATTTGCACTAGGTAGCGCGGAGATCCTATTGAACGAACCAACACCTCCGCCTCTCCGTGCCTGCCGCATATCGAGGACAGAACCCTCTTCACGAACTCCACACCGTCCGAGCGATATGATAAGAGCTTCACAGTCATCTGCCTCACATACACAGGCCTCTTGAGCTGAGCCTTGGCGACCTCACAGAGCTTCTCAGCAGTACCCTTTGGTATTCCTGCCTTCATCAGCACCTTCGGGCCGGATATCGTTGAGTCCTCGAGAGCTCCCAGGGGATCCCTGAAATAAGAGTCAAGCTTCTCCCAAACATCCGACACCAGCCCTTCGTCCTTCAAAGCAACCCTTATCAATGAGAGTGCCCTGTTTCTGCACTTCCACTCGGTCATCTTTTGGGCAGCTTCCATCTCGGACACATATCTGAGGGAGAGGTCCACTTGACCCTTTCTCCTGTTCGCCCTTATCACTCTGCCGACTACTTTCTCTCCCTCTCGTATAAAGTCCCGCAGGTCTCTTATCCTCCCAGAGGCCACGTGTCCTCTTGGGATGTAGGCTTCCAGTCCTCCGTACTCGTCCAGCGTGCAGATGACTCCGTGTTCTTCAACTCTCCGCACAGTAGCTATGACCAGCTCATTTCTCCTAGGGAAGTCCTTGCCCATAAGATCAACCTTCTCTGACCTTTCCGAAGGTATAGACAACTTGTCCCTTTATCCTGGCCTTTCCACCGGTTGGTTCAGCCAGAACCTCGTCGCATATCTGACACTTCACAACGCGGGAGGCGTGAGAGTACACCAGCTGCTCGTTGCCACAACTCGGACATCGAACTCTCAGAAAACAGCTCACAGGCGCACCCCCCTCTACCTCTTGATCTCAGTTTTAGATAACCTTCCAAGGTTTCTGCTGACCTTCCTGCCACACTCCTTACAGGTCAGTATTATCACCGCTTTTTTCGTCAGTTTTGCCTTTCTTCTAAGCCTACCTCTGGGCTCTCCTCCGTATCCAGATCTCTTCCTCTCAAGCTGCCTTAAGCCCCAAGACAAGGTCCTGGGCTTCCCAGCCTTGTAGAGCGAAACCTTATGGGGAGTGTGAGCGTTACATCTCGGACAGTAGGTTCTAACTTCGCTAGGGATCTTCACTCAACCACCTCCACATAACCCTTTGCCTCCAAGGCTACGGCGTTCTTCCTGGGGATCAGCGCCACATCCCCCTCCTTGAAAGGGCCATACACCCTGAGGTCGATCCCCACTATGCTGGGGATGCTCTTTTTAAATATTACCTGAACCAGGTCCGGGCTGCTTTCTTCTGGTTTGGGAAGTTCTTTTCTGTGCTCAACTATCGACTTTAAATGCCTTCTCTCCGATTCTGGGATATTCTCCAGCGGAAGATTCTTCGATATCGAAAGAACGAACTTCTTAAAGGCCCTGAGCTTGGATATCTCATCTACCAGTTCCTCACAAATTTCTGCCTGCCTCGTCAGTATGGTCTTGAGGATACCCTCTCGGATGTTGGCCTCCTTACGGAGGTCCGCTATGAAGCTGTCCGCCATCGCGTAGAACTGATCTGGGAGGTCGACAAGGTTGGGTGAGGTGAGCTCCTCGATCCATATATCGACCAATTTTGAGTAGCTCAGCCACCTACCCAATTGAACCACGTCCCTTTAGAACCACGAAGGCCGCAGCATAAGCAGGAAGCTCCACGACCTCACCGGGATTAAAAGGTCCGTAGTCTTGGTCGAGAAGCCTGAACTTAGGAACCTTATGTTCTATCCTGACGGTCATCTGGTCCTCACCTAGGCCAACAGCATTGATGAATGGATTGAAGTTCTCGAGTTCGGCGAGGGACAGGGTCATAGCCCTGAGTCCCGTCTTGCCGTGGAGGCTGTTGGGTATCCTGGTCAGCCTCTTGGTGTCGAAGGTAACGGCCTCGTCTATCTCAGCCGAGTATCTCCTGACCATCTCGTCCGCTATCTCCCTCAGCTCCCTCTGCGAGATTTTAGCTAAAAGCTCCTCTCCTCTCTTAAAAACCCTGTCTGGAAATAGAGAGAGGAGTGTCCTTGAAAAACGCCCTCTCCAACCCTCTTCACTGGGGTCCGGGATTATATAACCTTCCTCAGTCTTTCTCACGATCTTCTCAGGGGAAAAGCCACGGGCCATCACGTAATCAACTATTTCCATTCTTTCGCGCTTTCCAAGCTTGATGAATCCTTCTGCCAGGACTCTAACGTGAAATCCCCTGTTTCCGGTGTAGGAGACGAGGAGATCCCTCTCGTTTACGGAGAAGTCCCCGAGAAGAATGTCCAAAAGTTTTTTCACCTCCTCGAGCGCTGCTTCGATGCAGTGCTCGTTGAGCCAGTCCAGCTTGGTGACCCTGGAGCCTCCACATCTGGGGCAGATATCAAACTCCCTCCCGGATTCGTAGCCGCATGACCGGCACACATACAGGTCGTCTCTATCGCAAAGCTCGCACCCAAGATCAGTTGAATCTATGTCGAAGAGGAGCTCTGCTCCTTCCGTGTTCCTAGACCTTGAGCTGGGATTATCGTAGAGCCCCACAGAGTAGTAGGCGTGTTTTGGGACCATCCTTATGAGGTAGCCCCTCAGTTCCTCCAAGCTTTCGAAGCTTATGTACCTCCTGACGTTGTCGTCGAAGTCCATGAACATGAACTCCCTCTTCTCCACCTGGGGGGCGAAGATGGCCCTAGACCTCTCAACGTAATATCTTTGAAAGGCTCTTATTATGCCCATCATTTCCTCCCACCCCTGTAAATCTCGCACTCATCTCCCAAGCAGAGCCCCCAGGATCTCAACCTCTCGCATCCGGGAGGCCTATATCCCTTCCTCGCTATCTGAGATACCTGATACTTGGTCACCTTCTCGTTGAAGTCCGGCGCCGCCCTGAATATGTCGACGACCTCATCCTCGGAGTAACCGCACTTCAGCAGGTAGACGGCCAGAGCGAACCTGGCTTTGTGGGGCAGGTTCTCCCCCTTAGAGAGGTCGTCCAACAGCTTTTTTATGCATGGAGGAAGGTCCTTCTTCCCCCTTTTAATCCTTTTCCTCTTTTTTCTAGCTGAGATGATAGTCAATATCTCATCTCTGATTTCAGCAAGTGGTGATGGAAGATCAGGAGCTTTTTCAGGCTTTGAGAGCTTTGATCGAACTGCCTCCGCTAGTAAACGGCGGAACTCGTCCAAGGTCAGGATCACCCTCCCTCCTCTAATCCTTCTGTTGACCAGCTTCCAAGAGGGACCTCCAAACCCTGAGGCAAATCTCAGATAGTCGGGTATTGCCACCAGCACATCCTCTCCATCCGAGAGAACGTCCATGTCAAAGGTGTTCTCTGCGAGAGAGAGGAGGTCTTGTCGAGGTGCTTGTTGGGATACGTTCATGAACCTCTTGCTCTCGTGCTCAGCAAGCATGTTTCTCAGAAGAGGATCTCCTGAGCTCTCGACTATCAGTCTGGCTATTATCAGACCGTAAACCTCGTTCATCGGTTTGAGTATGTCCACCTCGTCGTAAACTTTCCCGAAAGCCGAGTACTCGAGCTTCTTTCTGGCGATCATCCTAGCGGGAGCGAGGAGCGGGTCATAAGCTAGCTCCTCTATGGTGACAGATTCCTCTCTGACTAGCTCCTGTGCCTCCTTAGAAAAGGGAAATCGAGCTATAAACTCCATCCTGTCACTTCTCGGATACGTGCGCTAAGTAGTAAATTATGCCGGCCTCAGATATCCCTCCTATCGGGTAGAACATCTTCATTGGTCTCTCTGTGGAGATCTCTATCCTCACTTCCCCCACCACCTTGGCGGGGCCGGCCATCTTGTCGAGATAGCTGAGAGGATACATGCTCTCGGAGGGTTCATCGCTCCATATATCCATGACTGCTGGATCCTCACGCGTGAGAACCGTCTCAGACTCACCTCTATCGCTTTCTACTTTGAACACCGCTTTTTCACTATCTATACTTATTCTAACATCAGAACCCATTAGCTTCAAGTCCCCAACGATCTCGGGGAGCTTCCTGCTATCCATTCTGAGCCGGCTCTTGAATTCGACTTTGGGCGATTTCATCTCGAAGGGCTCCCCAACTAGGAGAGGCAGTCTGAAAGTCTTTCGGTAATCAGCGACACTGCTGACCACGAGTCTTGACTCCGTGAACTCCAGCTTCACGCTGTTGGCCCCCTTGATCCTCTTGAGCACTTTCTCGAAGTCCTTGAAGTTTATAGTGTAGTATCCCTCCGACTCGACCTTGAACTCAGAGAACACGTCAGGAGGTAGGACGAGCTGTACCATGGCCGTCTTGGCTGGTTCCAAGGCTGAGAGTTTCAGGCCCTCGTTCGGGTCAACCTTTATGGTGGCCTCATCCACTATGGCGGATATGGCCGACACGATGCCCTTAAAGAGCTTCGCATCATCGAAAAGGACTTCAGCGCACATCACTCATCCCTCCCAAGATTCTCCTTTTTATCCTTTCAACCTCACCTCTCAAGTTCCTAACCTCGTTAAGATGCTTTAAATCTATCCCGGACAGATCGACTATGACCTCCGCATCGATCTCCTTAGCTTCGTGGTCGGCTCTCTTCGGCGAGCCGATCACTAAGATGGGGGTCTTCGGGCTGTAGCGTGATGCCTCGTCGGTGAACACGCGGGCCTTGCCCGTTCCGTCATTTATCATTATGCAGTTCTCCACCACATCAAGTACTATTCCGATCACCATAACCCGCTCCCTATCCTGAGAAATTTCGGATATCGGCGTCCACTCCACTGCTCTCACCTATAGGAAGCGAGCAAGCCCCTCTTCATCATTCCTTTCATCCTTAGGTAGATCATCTTTAGGAAGATCAACCCCCTCGACCATCTCCTCATCCGAGAGTCCAGCCGTGCCTCCCATCTTAAAGAGTGTCCTAGCCTCCTTCTCTAGAAGAACCACTCTCTCCCGCACGTAGCCTCCTATTTCATACTCGTCCAGTACGTCCAAGGTGGGCTTCAGGTATTTGAGAACAGTTCCCTTATGCACCGTCAAGGTGAGCTCTCCTCCGCACTTATCACACCTACCGCTTATCGGTATTCTCCTGTACTTCTTATTGCACTTGACGCAGCGGAACTTCTGGGCCGAGAACTTTCTGAGGTTTCCGGCTATATCCCTTATGAAGTGTTGAGAGATGGCTCTCACCAAGGAATCCTCCAGATCAACTGCTCTTATCTTCTTCTCAAGCTCGATGTGGCTCCTCAGTTTGTCCAGCATGTTGTCCAGCTTCCTGTAGGATGTGACGAGCGGTCCGTTGCATATGTCGGAGACCTCGTTCGTGAAGGGTATGGAGGGGATCTCCTCCTCCGAAAGCCTCGTCTCAACGTTCTGAATTACACCTCGCTTGAGAAGCTCGGATGGGTTAGCCTGCTTGAGGGTCATCTCGTAGAACTCGAGGGGATACTCCCACATGGTCTCTATGTTGTAGGTCTCATCGTCGATGTACTCCAAGTTTATCCTGGTCGTCAGAAGGAGAGGGGCATCCTCCCTGCCGCCTGGCTTGAAGGGCAAGTATTCCTTGGAGAAGTTGAGCAGAGCATCAAGTCCCAGCATAATGGAATCCTCATCACCGTCTATGTTCCTTCTCTTAGCGGCGTGAAGGAAGGGATGAGCAAATATAACATCGGCATTCGTGAATCCTATTATTCTGGAGGCGTTCGCCACGAAGGTGTGTGGAGAAATCGTGAACACTATCTCTCCTATGAGATCCTCTGGATCATCCACGTTGTAGTACTTGGGGAGACCATAGAACTTCTCTAATAGCTCATCGATGAATTTGGCCACTCTGACGAGGTGTTCCCCTGCTTTCCTTGGCAGGATCATGTCCTGAATCTTCAGCTCCAACAGCTGATCATCACGCGTCAGCGGCTCTCCGTTGATGTCCGTCGTGTAGCCGAGCTCCCTGAGCTTTTCCACGGACACCCCTATCTCTTTAGGTCTGAAGTGGGTCAGAGCAGCGTTAGTAGAATCGAATCGAATGGTTCCATCCTTAAAGACGCTTAAATCATATTTAGCCCTGAGTATACCCTTCTCTATCGGTTCGGGGGATTTATTTCCGCTGGTGAGACCCACAACACCCTTAACGTTATCTATGCTGCCCTCCACCGTGGAGAGAGCTTCTCTCACAAGGTCATCTATGTCGATAAAGGCCTCCTTGTAGGGAACAGGTCTCTCCTTCGGATGCCTGAGGCACTTTTTATCCACTTCAGCACCACAGATCGGACAGAACAGTATCCTCTCAGTTCTGACGTTGCACTCATGACAGTAGTACTGGGGGGTTATTTTGCCACAGTGGGGACACCTTCTCAGGGCCACCTCCACCTTTATCTTACCGCTAGCCTTCGATAGAGATCTTGACCTGCCTTTGAGATTCCCTATTGGAAATAATAGATTTATGGGCGGCTTCATTTTCCTCTGCTTTGCTTTCTCAGGACGGCCAACTCTCATCCCGACGTAATAGGTGGCCTTCGGCATGACCTTGAAGGGGGCCAGATCGTTCACGGCCTTCATAATCGATGTATTAGAATATTTTGTTTTATCAAATTCATCCATCTTACTAAGTGTTGAGAAAAGGGCCTTCGCGTCGTCCCCGAGGACTACGATCTTATCCTCCACGACCCTATGAGGAACGCAGAGCTTTTCCAGTATCAACTTCAGAGCAGGCATGTTTGGAATTTCAGCTGTCTTTCCATCAAACGTTGATTTCCTCAGACCCTCTATCAGTACAGCCAGCTCTTTAACGGTTATATCGTGCCAGAAGTAGGTCCATCTCGGATGCATCGGCACGTCGTACTTTAAGCTCAGGGACAGAGCCTCATCAAAAGGTATGTTCCTTGCGTCGTCGACGGAGAATCCCTTTCTCTTGAGGAGAGCAGCCCACCATTCCTCAACCCACGGAGAGGGTATGAGGACGTGGTTGTTCTCCAAGAACTCTCCCACACCGATCAGGACATCGCCCAAGAAGAGTATCTTCTTTACCTCAGGTCTAAGCTTCTCTGCTTCCTCCTTTGAGGTCACCCTGACAACGGAGCCGTCTTTTAAGAGGACGACAGGTCCCTCTATGCTATCAACTGGCATAACGACAGCGCTTTTTCCGGGCCTTTCGATGCGGACCTGGGTACCTACCGCAAGGAACTCATCCAGTAGAACCATGGTTGCCGGATGCACGCCCACAGAAGCCAAACCCGTGTTCCTAGCGTGGCCATATCTCAGACGAAAGCCTCCAGGAAGGGCAGGGTATGAGAGGATGGGTCTCCCGACCACAGCATCTTTCATATACTTGTAGTTTGGGACTATGGCCTTCTCCAATCCGGATACCTGTCCTTCTCTCTTTTTTTCAGGTTTCTTTAAACGCTCGAGCCACTCCCAAGATGAAACATCGAAATCACCTACCTTTTCAGAGATCTCTTTTATCAACTTGAGTAGTTTCTTAGCCTTCTGGACTATGCAGTCGTTCAGGACCAGAATTGCCCCTCCCCTCAGTCTGTTCGTTTCAACGTCCGGAAGGTCTCTGTTGGATGAGACCTCCACCTCCTCAGTGGGGGGCCCGGTTATCTCCACGGGGAGATTCTCCGCTGCTATCCTGATCTCATCCACTGTTGAGTTGTACTGGAGGTGGGCCACCCTCCTGTAAAGCTCGACCTCCTCTACATACCTAGCTACCAACTTCTTAGAAGGCTTAAAGCGAGGGATTCCCATCTTTTGTCTGACATAATCGGCTATAACCACGCTTAAAGCACCCTCTGTCCCACCCGCGGTTCTTATAGGACCGTTGTAGTAGACGGCCAGATGTCTTGAGTATCCGGTCGATTTTATGGCGACCTTGCTTATACCCTCGACCGGGGCCGACACGACGGCATCTGTGACTATGGCCAGGCCCACCCTGACCGCCAGCTCAGCTACCTTCTCCGGATCCCTAACATCGATCAATCCGGTCCCTTCTAGTGAGGATTGTACTATCTCGCTGATCACCCTGAACGCAAGGGTGTACTTATCCAATCCTTTGCTTAACCAGAAATCTATTCTCTTTCCTATCTCCTCGTATCCAAATAGTGCCGCTATCCTCTCCGATGGAAGATTCGCCTTTTTTATTTCAACCTCCGTGGTGACGTCCTTCCCTGTGGACCTGGCTTTCTCAGCCACCTTATAGAGTTCGGAGACCTTTCGTTCGATTTCATCGAAGTACCTCTCGTACATCACCTCATGAAGTTCGGGAAGACCTATTTAATATGAATCCCTGTGGGAACAGCTCCAGAAAGTTTTAATTAGGGAACGGTCACCTGCTCTTTGGTGATGTGGACTGGGGAGGAGAAAGAGAAGACGCCAACGTGTGATCAGGAGAGTGAGAAGGAAACCAGACATGTTCCGGTGTCCTGTGTGCCAACACAACTCGCTTCTGGTGGAGATCGACAGAAAAGAAGGTATCGCTAAAATAAGTTGTATAAACTGCAAGTTGAACAGAACGATGGAGATCTCGGAGGATGAGGACGTCGTCGACGTCTACGCCAGGTTCGTCGACCTCTTCTATCAGTAAAAGATCGGTCTAATTTCTTACGCCTTCCCCATCTCACACTCCCTGTCGAGCGGGTCACAGTTCAACAATTTTAACGTTGTCGTAAGCCAGTTCAGCGGCTTTTATGTTGGGTTCGGCTATCTTTTCTCCTAACGTGTCCACTATCGCCTTCTTCACGTGATCTAGGGAGACCAGCCCTGTGACCCGGGAGAAGGCTCCCACTATCGCCGTGTTGGGTTTGGGGAGGCCTTCCGTTACTAGGTCCAGGTCTATGGCTATCTTCGTGGCGTCTACGGTACCGACCTTTGACGGTTTTCCTCCAAGCTTGACCTCGTTGGGCGGCTTAGTTGTGTTCATCACAACGACGCCCCTGTCCTTGAATCCTCTCCATATCAGGGGATTCTCAACCAGCATGGGATCCAGCACCACGAGAATGTCTGGTTCGTATATCTGGCTCCTGAGCTTTATCGGTTCCTTGGATATTCTGGTGAAGGCCATTATAGGAGCTCCTCTCCTCTCAGCACCGAAGAAAGGAAACGCCTGGGACCAGTACCCCTCATAAAAAGCGGCCTTGGCTAGGATCATGGATGCTACAACGGCGCCTTGACCTCCCCTACCGTGCCAACGAATCTCAATTATTTTCTCTGCCATCAAATCCACCAAGGAGAACCCGCTGTCAAAAAGCTAAAAGTTTTTCACCAAAAAATCTGCAGGGAGAGTGTTGAGATTTGAAGCTCCGGATTAAGAACTTCTACGAGTGGCGGAACCTCAAGAACCTCTTTTGATATAGACGTCGTGTTGATGCAGCTGAGAAACATTACATTGGTTATTAGGGGTTCTTGAAGTCACATTAGCGAGACACAGCCCCTGTTGTAAGTTATGCTCGAGTGTCGGGTTAAGGAGGTGAAGGTAATTTTTATAAACGCATCCAGTTATGAAGGGAAGGTGCATTCTAGGGCACTCCTGAGGGTGTCTTAAACTTGGTCAGGAAATCTTCTCGAAGAAGGAAGTCTAGAAAAACTGTTAGAAAGGCTAAAGTTAGGAAATCCGCTCCCAAAGTGGAGAAAAAGGCCACAGATGAGAAGAAGAAAGTCGTTGAGTTTGATGTCATGGTGCATGTCCTAGTTCCAAAACATGTAAAGCTGAGCGATAAGGAGAAGGCCGAGCTTGAGGAAAGAGTTGGCAATCTGAACCTTCTTCCCAAGATAAAACGCTCAGATCCAGCCCTCAGGGGACTCGATGTGAGGCCAGGAGATGTGATAAAAATTATAAGACCCAACGAGCTTGTTCCATATTACCGGGTGGTTGTAGAGGAATAGAGATTATGATCCTATTCTGCTTTTATGGAGGGGCTGTCTGATGAACCTGGGTAATAGCGTCGATTTCTATCCAATAGTTTTAGCTTATTTTAGAGAGAACAGCTTAGTTGATCCCCAGATAAAATCCTTCAACAAGTTCTTGGAGGAAGGACTTCAGGAGGTTATAAACTCCTTTAAAGAGATAGAGCTTATAGAGGGATATAAACTTGTTCTGGGCAAACTCAGCGTCGATAAGCCAGTAGTATATGAGTATGACGGGGCCAAGCTCTCCATATATCCGGCCGAGGCGAGGCTCAGGGACACGACCTACCAGGCCCCGATGTATCTCGATATAAAGATATATTCTTCTGGAATGGAGCTCAAAACTGAGCGAATTCAGCTGGGGCACCTACCAATTATGGTCAGATCTAAGGCCTGCAGGCTCAGCGATCTCGGCGAAGGAAGAAGCCTGGAGGATGTCGGAGAGGACCCCTTAGATCCCGGAGGATACTTCATAATAAATGGATCCGAGAGAGTTCTTGTCATCAGGGACGATATAGCCCCCAACAAGATAATAGTGGAGGAGGCTCGGGCCGAAAACAAGCCGTACTCGCACTCAGCACAGGTTGTTTCAGAGAAGGCGGGATTCAGAAGCAGGCTTTTCATGGAGTACTACCTCAGCGAGGGCACCATCAAGGCCTCCGTCGGCGGACTGCGCAAGATCCCCGTGGCCATATTCTTCAAGGCCTTGGGCCTTGTGAGAGACTCCGACATATTGAACGCCATTTCCACGAACCCCGAGATATCCAATGAGTTCTTGTACAGCATAGAAGAGGCCCAGAGAACCTTGAAATCCGAAGGACCTCCTTCGCAGGAGGACGCCCTGGACTACATCGGCAGGAGGCTCGTTCAAGGAGCGCCCAAGAGGGACAGGATAAGAGTTGCCAAGGACTACCTAAAGACCAGGTTCCTCCCTCATCTGGGGGATAAGGAGTCGGACTTCAAGGTGAAGGCCTACTACCTAGCTAAGATGATAGAGAAGCTCATCAGGGTCGTTAAGGGGATGTGTGAACCAGATGACAAGGATCACTTCTCGAACAAGAGGCTGAGGCTCGCAGGAAACCTAATGCAAGAGCTCTTTAGAGATGCATTCTATCAGTACATAAGGAGATTAAAGGAGAAGGCTGACGACAAGCTTGCTCAGGGAGTTTACGACCTAGAGCTCAAAAAGCTCGTTGGAACGGAGATGTACATAACTAAGAGGATCATGCGAGCCCTGGCCACCGGAGCTTGGCCCCGAGGAGAGCTGGGGATAAGCCAGAACCTAGAGAGGACCAACTACATAGCAACAATCCATCACCTCAGAAGGGTCAACTCTAGCCTTCCGGCCGGTCTTCCGTTGCACGAGGTGAGGCAGATCCATGGAACTTCTGTTGGGAGGTTGTGCCCTCTGGAGACCCCGGAGGGAACCAACGTCGGGCTTGTGAGGAGCTTGGCCCTCATGGCCAACGTAACATATGGCGTGGATGCCTCAATAATAATAAACAGTCTGCTTGATTGGGGCATGAAGCCGATTGAGGAGGCCTCTCCTGAGGAGGTCGGTTCCCTTGTCCCTGTGTACGTGAACGGAAAGCTCGTTGGACTTACGGATAAGCCCAATGACTTGGTTGCGTTTGTCAAGGAGAAGAGGAGGGAGATAAGTCACGAGATAAACGTCACCTACATACCTGAGGAGAATGCTGTCTACGTGAACGCCGACGCCGGAAGGATACAGAGGCCTCTGATACCGGTGGACAAGCTCGATGAGGTGATCTCTCTACTCGACAAGATAAAGAACGGTGAGATATCCTTCTCTGAGCTGTTCAGGAGGGGGCTCATAGAGCTGCTGGATCCTGACGAGGAGGAATCTGCTCTCGTAGCCTACACTTTAGAGGAGGCCAGAAAGTCTGGGTACACGCACTTCGACTTTGCTCCATATGCCTCACTTGGTGTGGCTGCCGGACAGATACCCTACGCCGAGCACAACGCCATACCCAGGGATATAATAGGAGGAAACATGGTGAGACAGGGCATAGGGGTGTACGCCACCAACTGGAGGCTCAGAACGGATAGCCGCTCCTACATAATGTTTTATCCACAGAAGCCCATAGTGTACACGAGAAGTGCTGAGATCGTTGGATATCACGTCAGGCCCTCCGGACAGAACCTCGTCGTCGCTCTGATGCCCATGGACGCCTACAACATGGACGACGCCGTGGTCCTCAACAAGGGAGCTGTTGACAGAGGAATGGCCCGCATTATGACGTTCAGAACCTACAAGGCTGTAGCTAAGAGACAAGCAGTCATAGAGGGAGATAGAATAGAGAACCCGTTGCCTCTCAAGGATGTCATAGGGAAGAGAGAGGAGCAATACTATCAGAAGCTTGGAGAGGATGGCATAGTCGATCCTGAGACCTATGTCAGCGGCGGGGATATCCTCATAGGAAGAACGAGCCCTCCGAGGTTTGCCCACAGGCTGACGGGCACGGGATGGTTCTCGTTTACTTTCGAGAGGAGAGATACCTCAGTTCCCATGAGGGCCTGGGAGGAGGGCTACGTCAATGACGTGTACCTGATAACCACCCCCAACGGAGAGAGGCTCGTGAAGGTGAGGGTCAGAGAGGTTAGACCTCCGGTCATAGGAGATAAGTTCGCCACGAGACATGGCCAGAAGGGAGTGGTCGGCATGATATTCAACGAGGAGGACATGCCTTTCACGGCCAGCGGGATAGTTCCGGACATAATACTAGATCCCCACGCCATACCCTCTAGGATGACCATAGGCCAGCTCATAGAGATCCTGGCGGGGAAGCTCGGCTGCCTCAAGGGGGAGTTCATCGATGGGACGCCCTTCATGAACGAGAAAGTGGAGGATCTCATGGAGGCCCTCAAGAAGCTTGGCTTCGAGTATGGTGGGCTCGAGATAATGTACGACGGAAGGACCGGTGAGATGATTAAGGCCCCAATATTCATAGGGGTTGGCTTCTACCAGAGGCTGAAGCACCTTGTGAAGGATAAGGTCCACGCTAGATCGAGGGGACAGATGCAGCTTTTGACCAAGCAGCCTGTAGAGGGAAGAGCGAGGGGAGGAGGGCTCAGACTAGGGGAGATGGAGGGAGAAGTTCTCATATCCCACGGGGCTGCGGCCATGTTAAAGGACAGGTACATCG
>CAZGKA010000110.1:0-5683 GCA_964525965.1 uncultured Nitrososphaerota archaeon | reverse complement strand
CTAAGGGCTATAAATATCTGTTCTTTCCTGCTGAGACTGAAGTCTCTTGTCACCACGACCTCGAAGAACCAGAGAATCCTCAATCTGCAGAGGGCTAAGATGGCAGGCCTCATGGACTGCATCGTCACAAGCCCCATTCTTATCCCAAGTGATTTCAATGACTCTAGTACCAAAATGAGTTTATCCTCGGGCTTGGCTCTCATAGCGGCCGCGGTTTCTCCCTCTTCAACGATATCGAAGGCTCTCTTGATGGCTTTCTCATCTCCATTCGCTGCCTTCGGAATACTGGCCCCTAGGGGTCTGAGTGGTCGATCCCACCACCCCATTGCTTGCCTGACCTTCTCCCTCAAGGAGTCCCAGTTTATCTTCAGGTCCACAAGCGTCCCGTCGAGGTCGGTTATGAGGTAACGGAACTTCAAGCTATCACTCCTTAGCCTCCTCCTTGCCGACCTCTATCTCATCAACGCTCCTCACGGCACATCCATTATCCTGAAATATCTTGCAGACGAGCTCGTACGGCACGGCCTCGCCGGTCAGGGTCGCTTTAAGAGTCTCGGTCGTGGCGTCGACCTCCGTGACGACTATGCTTACTCTGTCCACACCCTCAATCTCACAGAGCCTCGTGGATAGATCCGATAGTGAGACCTCTCTAGGCTTGAGAACATCGAGGACCAGCCTTTTTATGCTAGGCATCCGACCCACAGGGGGTCCCTCCGATCGATCTTTTATAAACTCAACCTTGGGGCCACGAGCCAGCTGGCCCATGGCGCGGGAGATGGAACTCCCGATCTCCCTGCCAGAGGAGAGAACGAAATTACGGAGCCTCATCCACTCATCCCCGATCAGAGGATGCTTATCAAACCAACCAGAAGCCCAGCAGAAGTTGTTATCAGGGCGTACTGAAGGATCTTCCCTCTGTTCGAGATCTTGCCTAGGTAGTATCCTAGGACGAAGAGCAGCACCACGGCCAAGACGAAGGACGATAGGAAGCAGTATTCCATTGGGAGCCCTAAAAAGGGAGCTGTTATGTACGGCAGCAGTATTATCAGAGAAGACATGAGCGGGGAGAGCGAGTCAACAAAGGCTGAGAGTATTGTGACCGCCCTGCTGGCCTTGCCCAGAATGCTGTCGTCGAGGTCCATGAAGAGTTCCCTCTCCATATCCGTAAGCTCCCTCTCCCTCTCTGCCTTCTCTACGAGGAAAGTCCCAGCAAAACCGGAGATTCCCATCGCTATGCTGGAGTTTATGCACGTGATCAGCACGGTCCATGTGTCAGCGCTTCCTGACATCCTCAGCCCGGATATGACACCAAGCGTCGCCATAGCTCCATCAAACGAGTTTATGAGAAGATATCTGCGGAGGATCTCACCGGCCTCTGTGAGTCTTATGTATTCGCGAAGCGTGGAGAGAAAGCCTTGCGCCATTCCAAGAAAAACTGGAGTGTAATGGTTTAAAAATTATCTCCGACATCATCTCGGATGTTTTCAAAAAACGCCATAATAATATATTACATGAAATCTAGAAGAGTTTTCCTCCTCTCCTCCTCGATGAGATCAATGCAGGTCCTCCAGCTCCTCCTAGCTATGGGTGGCAGTCGTCCATTCTTCCTGAGATATTCCCTCAGAAAGGACATGGTTTTGGGGTCTCCAACGTAGCCAGATCCGAAGTCCCCATAGATCCTGTGGTATCTCTTTATGATCATGTCCCTCTTCACCTTGGCCAGTATGGAGGCAGCTCCGACCACGGGATACCTCCTGTCGGCAAAGTTCTCGGCCACAACCCTGACTCCAGTCTGCTTGTGGAGGATCTCGCCGAACTTCTTGGGGTTCCTCCCCGGAGCGTCCACGTAGACGACGTCGGGCTTTAAGTCCTCTACTATCTCGATCATCCTTTCCATCTCCAGAAAGTTCAGCCTTCCGTGAAGAACATACCTGTCTATCTCCTCGGGCTCCACGACCGCGAGTCTGTGCCTGACGGACACCTCTATTATGAAGGGGACGAGCTCGACCCTTCTCTCCGGGCTGAGCATCTTTGAGTCCTTCACTCCGAGCTCCACAAGCTTGTTCAGGTCTTCACTCCTGACAAGGAGGCCACATAGAATCATGGGCCCTATTACAGGACCTCTTCCAGCCTCATCTATTCCCAGAACCAGCATGGCTGACCTTCTCCCTTATCTCCCGTAACACCTCTCTGAGAACCTCTTCGTAGTCCCTCCTGCCCTCCTCCACATCAAGCATCTTCTCCTCAAGCTCCCTGGTCCTGTGCTCCCCAACTAGATCGCTGTACCTCTCCATCAGGAAGCTGTAGACTTCTTTACCGAGCTTCGTGCTGACGAGCTTGCCCTTTATGTCCAACACGTACCTCCTCATGAGCAGCTTCTCGAGGAGCACTGCGTAGGTGGAGGGCCTTCCTATCCCCCTCCTCTTCATCTCCTCTATGACCTCACCCTGGGTGTAGAGAGGTGCGGCGGGGATCTTCCTCACCTTGACCTCAACGTCCATCTCGCCCTCCGGCAGGGCCTTCCTGATGGGAAGTCCCCAGGGATAGTGCTCGAGCCATCCCCTCTCCACGACCTCGACGAACCTCTCTTCCACCAATTTGAGCCCGTCGATCTCTATCTCATATGTGACCTTCCTCACCTTGGCCTTTCTGCACTGGGAAGCGAGGAACCTCCTGTATATCAGGCTGTACAGCTTTATGTGGTCCTTGGTGGGCTTCGGCCTTATGATGAACAGCCCTTCTTTGAGGAGCTGCACCAGCTCCTCGGCTGAGAGAGGCCTGGTTATCCTTATGCACTCGTGAGCGCCACCCTCCCCCCACTTCCTCGGCACAAAATTCTTCTCCAAGAGCTGCTCAGCTATCCTCAGCCCCGCGTCGGACACCCTGGTGCTGTCGGTTCTATGATAGGTGATCGCTCCGCTCTCGAACAGCTCCTGTGCTATCTGCATAGTTCTGGCCGAGGAGAACTTCAGTATCCTGTTCGCCTCTCTGAGAAGCTCGCTGGTCGTGAAGGGGGGCGGAGGGTTGACCTCCACAACCTCGTCCTTCAGGATCCTCACCCTGGCCTTCCTGGACCCTTTCTCTAGCTTCGTATCTAGGCTGAAGAAGAGGCCGTCCCCCCTGACTATTGATCTGGGAACTTTCCTCCCGTGCTCCTTTGTTCTCTCCACGATCCATCCCAGCACGGGGGTCTGAGCTCTTCCAGCTGACAGGTTCCTCCTCCCGAAGTGCTCCTGGACCTTTCTGCTCAGCTCGAACCCTATCCACCTGTCCTCTATCCTCCTGACTATCTGAGCCTTCACCCTGTTCTCGTTTATCTCCTTGAGCTCTCTTATGGCCTGAAGGATCGCTCTTCTCGTCACCTCGTGAAACTCTGCTCTGTATATGTTGCTGTTGACCTTCTCTATGAGCCGAGCAACATCCCAGGCGATCTTCTCTCCCTCGGTGTCGGGATCCGTCCCTATGAGGATCTTGGAGGACTCGGCCGCCAGCTTGACCAGCACCTCCACCGTGTTCTTCGAGTCCCTTATGTCCTCGGAGCCGCAGATGGGACACCTATCTCCGTCCACGAACTGGTAGCCGCACTTTCTGCACCGTTTTATCGTCCTGTACACGGGAATTATCCTGTCATCCACCAGAACCCCATGGTAACCCTCCTCAGTCGTCAGGTCAACCAGGTGACCCAACGTGGCCACGACCGTGAGGACCTCCGTTCCCGTGGAGGTCTCGTAGACCATGGCCTCTCCTATGTTCCTCACGGACGGTTTGCCAAAGAACCGTGAGATCGTGCGGGCCTTGTTCGGGCTCTCGACTATGAACAGGATGTGCTTGAGGAGCTCACCGCTTTCCTCGGCTCTCCTTTCTAAGACCCTCCTCCTGTCCTCCTCCAGCTCCCTCCTCAGGCTTTCCAGATCCACCTGATCGAGGGGGGTGAACTCTATGTCGTATATGCTGGCCCTCTTGAGGAAGTAAAGCGCCAGCTCCCTCTCCTCCAAGAGGAACGAGGCCCCCTTGGTCAAGTGCCCCCTGAACAACCTGGAGGTCCTTCCGGAGCCCTGTATGTAGGATGTGAGGTCCGGGATCACGACCTTGAGCTCCTCAGTCACTAGGACGCCCTCGAACCTCTCCCCCGACCTTATCCTCTCGAGGACCTCGGAGACGATCCTCCGTCCTCTCTCCACAACGTCATCTGAGGGATTCCTTCTTATCTTTCTGGCCAGGATAAGGGCTTTTCTCCCGAGCGAGGAGGAGAAGAGGGTGAGCATGAGGGATATCATCCCCGGGGAGAGGTTTTCAACGTCCTCCACACCTATCTCGAACCTCGGAGCCCCATAGAATATGGCGTACTTCACGGTCTCAGGGAGATCAAGTCCCCTCACGAGCACTCCATAGGGCTTAGCAGCCCCGATCAGAACGTCATATTCACCTCTTCTGAAGGAATCGACAGCTTCCGGATCAGAACCCCGCAAGACCTTGTATCTAATACCTGCCTCATCGAGGGCGGGCAGAACCTCATCTAAGATCTCCATCTTGTACAGGAAGAGGAGGCCACCCGGTCCTATGGTCCTGATGAGGTCCACAACTCTTCTAGGAGTTCTGTCCTCCACCAGAACGTCTAGGACGTTCCTTATGCTTCCCCTCCTTATTACGCCCACGTCGAAACCGAGCACCTCCCTGAGGAGGCGGGTCTTTCTTCCGGCCTTGCCTGTGGCGCTCGCTATGAACAGAACACCTCTCCTTTCATCGTCGTAAGCTCCTAGAAGCTTCAGCACCCTATCTAGGTTCTTGGAGGCCCTCAACATGGCGTCAACATCGTCAACGAAGATGAAGTCGAACCTTTTATCCTCCAGAAGGCTGAAGTTCCTCGCCAGAAACTGGTTCGTTGTGACCAATATGTCGAAGTCCCCCTCCTTTATCCTCTCCGTCAGAACTTTCCTCATGCTGGATCTGTAAGCTATTATCCTCGGCTGAAGTCCTGCTCTCTCAGCGTACCTCTCGAGAAGCTCCTTGGACTGCTCGACAAGCATCACGGTGGGGACCAGAAGGTAGGACTTCTTCCCCTCCTTGTGCAGGAATAGTGAGAGGGTGAGACCTAGCACAGTCTTTCCTATTCCAGTCGGAGCTACGGCGGCGAAGCTAGTTCCCATTAATATCCTTCTCGCCCAAACTCTCTGTATCTCCCAAGGATCTGATCCTAGGCATGTCTTGAAGAATCTGAAGAACTCCTCAGATTTTTTCATTGACCTGAAGAGATCCGTCTCTTTGAGCCCTGCACATGACTCCTCATAGGTTCTCAAGGTCTCCTTCGATTCAGGGCAGAGTTCTCTGAACTCCGCAGGTATCATTTCTCTCCCTTCCATGAGGGTCTTCTGTTGTATGTAAATTCATCTGCTCCTCTTTAATTATGACTCTTGTTCACAGGAGACTTCAGAGTTTATTTCTAAAGTTCAAGATCTTAACCTGAAAAGACCGCGTAGGTCTCTGTTAGCGATCTCTGGCCCTAGGGGACGGGGAGAAGGTTTTTTAAAATATCAGTTCTTAGATCTTCGATCCATCTAGTATCCAAAAGATTCAGCTTCATGGAGGGTGAATTTTCTATGAAGGGAGGAATCCCGTTATTTCTCTTCCTAGTTCTTGTACTACTGCTTCCAGCAGTTTCCACAGCGGCAACGCCCATCTCAGA
>CAZGKA010000109.1:0-2620 GCA_964525965.1 uncultured Nitrososphaerota archaeon | reverse complement strand
TAGAACTCGCTAAGAGAGCTGTTGATATGATAGATGCTGATGCCTTAGCGGTGCACGTCAACGTTCTTCAGGAGCTATTACAACCGGAGGGAGATCTGGAGGAGAGCTCCGTCATACCGTTCTTAGCAGATCTAAAAAGAGAACTTGACGTTCCAGTGATTGTCAAGGAGGTGGGCAACGGGATCTCTGGAGAGCTAGCATCCCTCTTAGATCTAATCGGAATAGAGTACATCGATGTAGGGGGGGCTGGAGGGACCAACTGGGCTAAGATAGAAGGATTGCGCAGAAAAGATCGGTCTTTATCCGGAGATTTCGTTTATTGGGGAATACCGACCGTAGTCAGCATCTACGAGGCAGCTAATTCGGTTAAAAGAGCGAGAATAATCGGATCCGGTGGTATAAGGAGTGGTGTGGACATGGCGAAGGCCATAGCCTTGGGAGCCTCCATGACAGGGGCCGCTCGTCCTTTCCTAGAGGCCGTCGTTAGGGGTGGGGAAGCTGATCTAAGGAGGAAGATAAGGGCCTTTGAGGAGTCCTTCAAAATATGCCTTGTCCTGACAGACTCTCGAACCGTTGAAGAGCTCCGTTTATCAAAAAAAGCAATACTTACAGGGAAAGCGCTCGAATGGATGAGATCACGTGGCTTCTCATGAGATCCTCCGCGAGGGAAAATCCTTAAAAACCCCCCTCCTGAACTTGTGAGGGGATGAAGAATGACCGCTGGTGACAAACCTTTCTATGTGAAATTTGAGACTCCACAGGAGCTAGTTCCCAAGATCTACGAACTTGTTAATCTATCCAGAACGTCCGGAGGAAAGGTGAGGAAGGGAGTTAACGAGACGACTAAATCTATTGAAAGAGGAGAGGCCAGGCTTGTCGTGATAGCGGAGGACGTCAACCCTCCTGAGATAGTGGCTCATCTACCTCTTCTCTGCGATGAGAAGAAGATACCCTACATATACGTACCGAGCAAGCAGGAACTCGGAAAAGCCGCGGGTATAGAGGTCAGCGCCTCATCTGTAGCGGTCATAGATCCTGGTCAAGCGTCTAACCTACTTGAGGCGATAGTTGAGAAGATAAAGGAGCTCCGCGGGAGTTCGTGAGCCCTCCCCAATAATTTTTATTAGGAGGGAGACGATCACTATAGGAGTTTCTGTAGTTGAGAGGGTGACGTGGGAATGTCCTCAGAGGAAGATAAAGCATATCCAGCAGAGGTCGTCGAGATAATAGGCAGGACAGGAATAGCAGGCGACGTGATACAGGTTAGAGCGAAAATACTCACCGGAAGAGACAAGGGGCGAGTTCTCACAAGGAACGTCAGAGGTCCCGTAAGAATTGGGGATATTCTGCTTCTCAGAGAGACGGAGATGGAGGCAAGAAAGCTCAAGCCTAGGTGAAGGGGGTGTTTACCTTGAGCAGCAGAGGGATACTTCGGCGATGCAAGTTTTGTGGTAAGGAGATAAAACCCGCTGAGGGGATAATGTACGTCAAATCGGACGGAACTATTTGGTACTTCTGTTCATCTAAGTGCCGAAAGAATATGATAGAGCTCAGGAGGAACCCAAAGAAGTTCAAGTGGGCCTCCGTATAAACCTTTATTTCTTTAGATTCCGTAGCTTTCGAGGAGGGGAACCTTCTTGTCAAAAGGGGAGAAAAGAAAGATCTACAGACAGCCATTAGTTGCTGTTCTAGGGCACGTCGATGCGGGTAAAACCTCGCTTCTTGACTGCATAAGGAAAACCCGCGTTGCTTACAAGGAACCAGGAGCGATAACTCAGCACATGGGCGCGTCTGAAGTTCCTTCTTCAGTGATAGAGAAGATGTGCGCTCCGATATTCAAGAGGTTGGGGATGAAGTTCGAGCTCAAGACGAGAGGCCTTCTCTTCATAGATCTTCCGGGTCACGAAGCGTTCACGAATCTGAGGAAGAGGGGTGGTTCTCTAGCGGATATAGCAATATTGGTGGTGGACATCCACGGAGGAGTTCAGCCCCAGACCGTTGAGTCTATTGAAATCCTTAAGGCACGCAGAACCCCGTTTGTCGTCGCTCTGAATAAAATAGACAGAATTTCGGGCTGGGAGCCTCACGAGGGGATGCCGTTCATAGAATCAATAAACAAACAGAACCCTCGTGTGGTGGCGGAGATCGAGAACCATCTGTACAGAGTAGTCTCACAGCTGGGAGAGCTCGGTTTCGATGCCGAGAGATATGACAGGATAAGGGATTTCACTAAGACATTGGCTATAGTGCCGACAAGCGCTAAGACGGGGGAAGGGGTTCCGGATCTGCTAGCGATTTTGGTGGGCTTAGTTCAGAAGTACATGCTCGACAAGCTTGAGGTCAGCGAGGGCAAGGGAAGAGGAACTGTGCTCGAAGTCAAGAAGGAGAGCGGACTAGGGAAGGTCATCACGGCGATAATATATGATGGTGTGGTGAGGGAAGGCGACACCATTCTTATCGGAGGGATTAGCGACTGTGTGGTCACCAAAGTGAGGGCACTCCTAAGACCGAAGCCCTTGGAGGAGATACGATCGCCAAAGACCAGGTTTATGAGGGTCGACTCGGCTAAGGCGGCATCAGGCGTCATGATCGTGGCCCCTAATTTAGATAAGGTGATACC